>JAIWFK010000112.1:0-4132 GCA_048631695.1 Calditrichales bacterium | reverse complement strand
TCAGTATGGTGGCTCTACTGCCAGCAATGAGGCTGCCAAACCAGTGCATCTTAGATCCGGTATGGTACAGCGGCGGCAGCAGTATAAAGTTATCCTCGTGCGTTTGATAGTGATGGCGCTGTTCGACAATAGCCGCGCTCTCCATATTCTGGTGAGTAAGAAGTATCGGCTTTGGGTCTCCCGTGGTACCTGAGGTAAAATAGAGTCCGCACTCATCATGAGCACTGATTTCTATCCCCACTGGCCTGGAAGATGTATTACCAATTACAGCTTCAAAATCCTCCATATCTTCAGGCAGGTTCTTGCCAACAAAGATATAGTTCTTTATCGTCGGTAACTGGGAACGAATCACCTCCACCCTTTCGGTAAACTCTTCACCCAGAATCATTGATTTAGCTTCAGCTATGTCAGCGCAGTACTTAATATCCTGACTGGTAAACCTGAAGCTGAGCGGGACTGCCCAGGCTCCGGTTCTGATGATGCCGAAATAGGCTTCAAGCCAGTTAATGGAATTCATCATCAGATGAATAACCTTATCACCTTTGCTAATGCCCCTATCCATGAGGGCGTTGGCTACGCGGTCGACCCTTTCATCAAATTCCTGCCAGGTGATTTCTTTCCTTAGCTGCTTACTAGGTCTTAATTCAATAAGTACCGTATCATCTGGGTACAAAATAGCATTCTTGGTTAACATCTCAGATATGGTCATTGTTTTCCGTCACTCCTTGAAAGACACCATTCTTATCCGGCTAAGGTCCAACTAAATCGGGTAAAAAAGTCGCAATCTGGGGAAAGAATATCAGTATCGCTACGACAACAATCAGAGCGCCAAGAAAGGGAAATATTCCCTTAAAAATAGTTTCCAGAGGCACATCTTCGGCAATTCCTTTGATGACATAGACATTTATCCCCACCGGGGGCGTGATTACCCCCATCTCAGTTACCAATACTACTATCACTCCAAACCATATTGGGTCAAACCCCAAAGTGAGAACCACGGGATAAATAATGGGAATGGTTAGGGTAATCATCGCCAGGGCATCCATGAAAAAGCCACCTAAAAGGTACATAAGGACTATCAAGCCCATGATAGCCATAGCCGGCAAAGGAAGTCCGGCTACCCAATCAGACAGTATCAGTGGAATCTCGGTTACTGCAATAAAATGACCAAAAATCACTGCCCCGGTAACAATGATTATTACCTGGCAGGTTATCTTGATGGTATCGGTAACGGCGAAGGCAAATCCTGACCAGTTAAGCTGTCGCCGCACCACACCAATAAGCAGAGCACCAGCAGCACCCACTGCTCCAGCCTGCATCGGACTGAACCAGCCGAGAAACAGTCCACCCATCACCAGGGCGAATAAGACTACCATCTCAAGTATACCAGTAAGTCCCTTCATCTTTTTCTTCCAGCTTGTTGCCTCTCCACGTGGAGCCAGACTGGGACGGCGCCAGCAGAGAAAGAAGACCACCAGAATGAAAAGGCTGGCCAGTAGCAAGCCGGGCAGAACACCGGATAAGAAGAGTTTACCGATAGACTGCTGGGTCAATATCCCGTAAACAATAAAAATTGTACTGGGTGGAATCAGTATCCCCAGACTCCCGGCAGCTGCCACACTACCGGTAGCCAGTGAATCGTCGTAGTGATAGCGCTTCATCTCTGGAAGAGCCACTCTCCCCATGGCAGCGGCAGTGGCGCTGGTCGAACCACAGATAGCAGCAAAGCCGGCACAGCCGGCAATGGTAGCCATAACCAGACCCCCCCGCAACTGACCGAAAATATTGTAACTGGTATCATAGACCCGCCGACTCATCCCGGAAGCAAAGGCAAGAGAACCCATAAGTATAAACATGGGAATAACGGTTAGGGAATAAGAGGAAAAGATGGTGAAAACATCCCGTGCCAGGAGGCTAAGACCCGCTTCAGGCGAAACCAGATAGCAGAAACCGATGAGCCCGACAAAGGTCATGGCAAAGCCAACGGGCATACTGATCAGGAAAGTAAAAAGCAGAATGATTATACCGATGATACCAACAGCAACTGGACTCACTTTTGTACTACCCTCAATGCCGACTGGAGAAACTCGAGCAACAGCACTAAACAGACGGGGATACAGCTGAAGGCTATGGCATAGACAAAAGGATAAAAGGGTATTCTCTGGGTCATTGAGACCTCACCAGTAGTCTGGAGAACATGCCCATATACGTAGCTCTGCCAGGCCAGTAAAACAAACAAAACGATACCAACAAGTGCGACAAGAGCATTGATGCCTGCCCGCCAGCGGAGAGGTAACTGTGTTACGAAGAACTCAACCCGAATATGCCCGCGTAGAATATAAGTGTAAGCAATAGCAAAAGTGGTTACGACTATACCTAAAAAACCGACAATTTCAATAGCTCCAGGAACCGGCGATTTAAAGAGCTTGATTCCAATTATATCGGCAATAGTGAGAGCCAGCATAGCCACCACACCAGCTCCCGCTACCCAGCTAAACCATCTACTAACAGAAGTGGCTAACTTCCCCAAACGAACAATTATTACTGAGGGATAGCTTACTTGCTCCTCTGAAACGTCTATGTCTGAAGTAATCTGACTCATGAGCCTGCCAAATTCTAAGCATAACTACGGTATTATTCAGCCTAACAGATAAACCAGTATAGTAAATTGGGGTGCCGGGAAATATAAATAGCTGACCCCCAGGCACCCCACGAACATCAAACCGACTTCTATATATTATTCTGGAACGATCTCTATTAATTCGCTCTCCACGTATTCCTGGCTTTGCTCAGCAGTTGGAGCTCTATCCGACCAGTAAGCCACCCTCTCAATCAGGTATTCTTGGAACTCCTCTGCTTGAAGGCCGGCGGCTGTTTTTTCCTCCATGTATTGATTGATTAGTGGCTCTACAGCCACTTCTACCCATCTACTCATTTCCGCTGCTGAAAGTTCAATCACTTCTCTACCCTCGCCGAGGCTGAGAAAATAATCAGTACCAACCTTATCGTAGTAATCCCAGACCTTGCCGTGCTTTTCTATCCACTCCTGGCTGACCTCAGTGAAAACCTCTTGGATGTTTGCCGGTAAAGCGTTCCATTTGTCCTTGTTCATAATGACAAACATCATCGTGGTATTACCTACATCGTAGCAGCCAGTAACATATTTCACCACTTCTGCCTGATTCCAGCCTTTGAGTACCTCACGTGGAGTAAAACTACCGTCTACCACACCTTTTTGCAGCAGTTCATAGGCTTCCCCCTGCGAAGCACCATAGCCTTCGGCACCAAGGGCATTCATTATCATAGCACCAACCCCGGTTGATCTTATCACCAGCCCCTTAAGGTCATCTATTTCTCGTACTGGTTTATCGGTGGTAAAAACAACACCGGGACCATGGGCATGGAAATAAAGGGGATGAGTATCATCAAGTTCGACTGGTTTGAAATTATTATAAAAGTCGTTGGCTACCTTAGTTGCTACCCAGCCATTGGGATAGGCATGGGGCAGGTCAACTATTTCACAAGCCGGAAAACGACCCGGAGTATAGGCAAACAATGACATGCCGATATCGGCAATTCCCTGAACAACCCCATCATAGGTCTGGGGTGCATTAACGAGAGAACCTCCGGGGTAATAAGTAATTTTTACCGCCCCATCGGTACGCTTTTCGATTTCCTTTATCCACTCCTCAGCCAATACGGAATGGAAATGTGTCGGTGGGAAGAAGTTACTGTAGGTCAGTTCGATAACTTCAGTCGCCGCTGGGGGGGTAGTGCAGGCATTGAAAAACGGTAACGTCGTTAACATAACTGCCAGCAAGATGATGGGTAGTTTCGTTTTCACTATTTGTAACCTCCGTTTTAAATTTCAAGATTATTAATAATTTCCCTCGAAAGTGCAGACAACAGCTCACATATTAGCATCACCTCGATTATATTATCCGCCCATTATAAATTAGGAATCCCCCAAACGGCGGATTCTCATCACGTAGGACAAGAATTATATCTGGTTCACTGTATCATAGGAGTAAACGTTCGTCAATCGTATTTGTCTCAACAGCAGCTTATACTGTAATGCATAACAATTAAAGAAAGTAACAAAGCGTCAAAATGTGTAGCCAGCAACAACTAT
>JAIWFK010000111.1:0-4170 GCA_048631695.1 Calditrichales bacterium | reverse complement strand
GGTCTCCTTTCTCTTTTGTAATATCCTATCTTAATCATATCACCCCATCCTCCTCACCACCTTCTCCAGTACTTGCTGCCACTCCCCACCCAGCCGTTTTAGGTTTAGCCTGAGCTGGGTTAAGCCTACCTTGATGCCGTCCTTTGACAAAGGCTCAAGCTTCTGCTTATCGAACTGCAAGCCATCAAATAGCCTGAGTATGATTTGACCTTCCTCGGTGGATATGGATTCAATACCAGCCTTACCTGCTAAAGTCTTAATCTTCACTGCGTAGAGCAGGTTTTTTACCTCTATAGGTGGGGTGCCAAACCGGTCGCTAAAATCCTGAGCTAACTCCTCTATTTGCTCAACTGTTTCCAGCTTTACCAGACTCTGGTAGAGGCCTAGCCTGGTATTAAGGTCGGATACATATTCCTCAGGTATGTAGGCAGCCAGGGGCAGGTCTATAGTTGGTAGGGGCAGGCGTGACGGCTTCCCGCCTAGGGCGGGCTTTAGCTTTTCCTCAGCTATACCAGCCTGTTTGGCTTTTTGTTGCTCAACTGCTTCTGCCAGCAGCCGACAGTAAAGGCTGAAGCCAACGGCACTTATATACCCGCTTTGCTTTACCCCAAGCAATGTTCCGGCTCCTCTGATCTCAAGGTCTTTCATAGCAATGCCAAAACCAGCTCCCAGCTCGGTGGCTTCAAATATCGTCCTCAGCCGCTTCTCGGCGGTTGGAGTCAGTAGCTTACCCTTATCATATAGAAAATAGGCATAGGCCAGGTTGGCACCACGACCTACCCGACCACGAAGTTGATATAGTTGGGTCAGCCCAAACTTATCGGCTTTATTGACAATCAGGGTATTAACATTGGGCATATCCAGCCCCGACTCAATAATAGTGGTGCATACCAGAATGTCGCTTTCACCCTGTGTGAAGCCTGCCATCACCGTCTCCAGCTCCGACTCATGCATCTGCCCGTGGGCGATGGCTATCTTAGCTTCAGGCACCAGGGATTGGAGCTTATTGGCCATGAAGGCTATGCTCTGGACTCGATTATGAACAAAGAAGACCTGACCGTTTCTTTCTAGCTCTCTAAGTATGGATTGCCTGATGAGTTGGTCATCGTATTCGGCGACATAGGTTTTAATGGGCAGGCGTTCTTCTGGGGGTGTTTCCATAGTACTCATATCTCTCACCCCTACCAAAGACATATGGAGGGTGCGGGGTATAGGTGTTGCGCTGAGGGTGAGAACATCTACTTCCTGTCGCATCTGTTTAAGATGTTCCTTGTGAGCTACGCCAAAGCGCTGCTCTTCATCAATGATTAACAGCCCTGGGTCTTTAAATACTACATCCTTTTGTAGCAACCGGTGGGTACCGATGCAGATGTCTACGCTACCATTTGCTAGTCCATTAAGGATAGCCTGCTGCTCTTTTGCTGTTCGAAACCGACTCAATACCTCAATTCTTATGGGGAAGGCAGCCAATCTTTGACTGAATGTGGAGAAGTGCTGTTCGGCTAGCACAGTTGTTGGCACCAGCACTGCCACTTGCTTATTATCCATCACTGCCTTGAAGGCAGCACGGATAGCTACTTCAGTCTTACCATAACCGACATCCCCACAGACCAGTCGGTCCATAGGTTTGGCTTTGGCCATGTCTTCCTTTATCTGTCGCTGTGCCTCTATCTGGTCAGGGGTCTCAATATAGGGGAAGGCGGCCTCAAGCTCTTGCTGCCATACAGTGTCAGGAGAAAAGGGAAAGCCGGGGATGATTTCTCGGGCAGCATAAAGAAGTAATAGCTCCTGAGCGGTGTTTTCGGCTGATTCTTTGACCCTTTGTTTGGTTCGTGTCCATTCCTGAGTGCCCAGTCGGCTCAGTGCCGGTGGTTGTTCACCAGCCCCTATATAGCGGTTGACACGGTCTATCTGGTCGGTAGGGACATAGAGCTTGTCACCGCCAGTATATTCTAGAACTAGGTATTCCTTTTGGCTGCTATCGGTGGTCATTGTGGTAACACCAGTAAATTTGGCAATGCCATGCTCAATGTGCACTACGTAGTCGCCGGAGGTCATATCAATAGAGAGCTTACGATATGGTACCGGTCGTTTTCTTATCAGACGCTGCTGCTTGGTAAATCCGAAGAGCTCAGCATCGGTATAGAGATGGGTGTCATTATTCATAACCCAGCCCTCAGCCAGCGAACCCTGGAGTAATGTTAGTGAGCCAGGTGGGGGAATTTGCTCAATTTCGGTAAGTGGAGTGGCAGTAATATCTTCTTCCTCGAGCAGCTCTGATAGTCGGCTTGCCTGGTGTGTAACGAGGATGAGCCGGTGCTTTTTATGTAAGAGCTGCTTAGCCTTTTTGATGAAGCCACCTAACTGACCAGTATAGTTTTGAGCAGGAGTGAAATTTAATTTGCAGGGCCGTTCATCATCAGTAATACCCCAGGCGGTGAGCACTAAGCTCTGTCTATTTCCTATCCTTAGCTCGAGCTCTTTCCAGGTGAGATATGGATTGGGAAAATTATGTGGCAGTTCTCCCTGTCTCAGCTTCTCAGCACGCAACTCATTGGCTTGAGCATCCAGGTCTTCTACTGCCAGTTTAATGTTCACCGGTTCATCTAGTATTAGAAGGCTATTTGGAGACAGGTAGTTAAGGATGCTGTCCTTATTGAAGAGCGGGGCATAAAATTGTATGTTACTAGGTCTTTGTCTATTAAGCAGCATAGTCAGCTCTTGTTTAAACTGCTGGCGTGTATCAGAGGTACAATTAGATAAGTCTATATTATTAACGACTGATTCGAGCTCCGGCTGGTTATTTAATAGCAGTTCTGTGGCTGGACTAACAGCTATTGATGATACTGCCGTTAGTGAGCGCTGGCTTACCGGGTCAAAGAGTCGGATGCTGTCTATGGTGTTGCCCAGGAATTCAAGCCTGGCTGGTAAGTCACTAGTAGGGGGGAAGATGTCAATGATACCACCTCGGTGGCTTACTGTGCCCGGCACCTCTACTGTGTTTTCCAGGCTGTAGCCATTAGATTGCCATTGGCTCAGCAGCTTAAATGGCTCAACTTCCATTCCTAATTTTATGGTATGGCAAGTAGAGATGAAATCACTATATGGTATTGTCTTTTGCATCAGTGCTGGGGCAGAGGCAACAACTAGAGGGGGGGCCGCATCAGGCTCACCAGCGATATTAGCTAAAGTGGAGAGCACCTGCACTCTTTCCAGCTCAGTAGAAATGTCTGAGGTAATGCGCTGGTAGGGGAGGGCATCAGGCTCGGGAAAGAGCTTAACCTGACTAGACTTACACCAGATTAGAAGTTGGTCATAGAGCTTTTTGCAGTTCTCCGGTTTTGGGGTAACTAGCAATACAGGTAATCGCAAACTGCGGTGCAGAGCAGCTATAAGATAGGGCTTAGCGGCATTAAGTACTACTACCGTGGCGCAGCTTATTGTTGGCTGCTGTAGCTTGCCTGTAAGCTGGCGATAGGCAGGCATCTCATCAATGAGATGTAATAGTTGAGTTAGATTCAAGCGTATCTCCTTCCCCAAACACCTCTAGGGCTAGCCGAAACGGCCTAGCCCTCCAAGTAGATTCTAGCACAGCGCTAGCGACTCAGTATAGCTTTCGTTACCTTAATGACCTGCCCGAACGAGCTGAAGTGCAAGCTCGTATACCTCTGCCTCCACGGTATGGTGAAATCTGTTTAGAGCTTGTAGCACGCTCATCACCTTCTTCGAAGGCAGTGTATCAAGTTCGTGTCGAAGCTCCTCTGGAATCCTCTCATACATTATCTCTACGTTTCTAGGCAACGTATTGCCATTATCCAATCCTTCCATATTGCCTCTTCCTTTCCTTAGCTCCTACAGGTGTAAGCCAACAACCTGGGTCAGTGGCCATCATGTCACCAGTTTCCTCGTAGGCTCTGCCTCGGCACCCAGAGCAGGTTATTTTGTAAGAGCACTCCCCACATTTGCCCTTGAGTGATTCTCGTTGACGTAGCTCGGCTAATACAGGCGAATTTTCCCAAATAGGTATTATGCTCTGCTCCCGTACACTACCAAGCTTGACCTGGAGTAACATGCATGGATTCACCTCACCATTGGATTGAACCATAACATAGCCCATGGGCATGCCTGCCGCACAACCCCTCCCATAATAAGGAACCCTTTGCAGCATCT
>JAIWFK010000110.1:0-4205 GCA_048631695.1 Calditrichales bacterium | reverse complement strand
TGGTCTATAGTGGCGTCCGTCAAAGGCGTAAGCGAGCTATGGAGGCACTGGAGCGGGTGGGACTAGGACCGAGGGCTAAGCATAAACCCACCGAGCTATCAGGCGGTGAGCAACAGCGGGTAGCCATAGCCCGGGCACTGGTCAACAATCCGGCTCTCATTCTAGCCGATGAGCCTACCGGCAATCTGGATACTGCCGCCACTGCCGAGATTATTTCTATTTTTCGGCAGCTTAATCAGGATGGCATAACTGTAATCATAGTTACCCATGAGACGGATATTGCCTCCCAGACCCAGCGCATCATTCGCCTCCTGGATGGGAAGGTTATCAGTGATGAGAAGGTTACCTAGACAACTCCTTACTACTTCTGACTGTTGAGGAGATTGGTAGTGAAATTTATCGAATCTTTTGCTATGGCGATAAGGTCACTGTTCGCCAATAAGCTGCGCTCCGCGTTAACCATGCTCGGTATCATAATCGGGGTCGGCGCGGTAATCGCCATCATGGCGGGGGGAGCAGGAATGGAAAATTATGTTACCTCTACCCTGGAGGACCTGGGCACGGATGTACTCTACGTGACGCCTGCAAATCCGGACGCACCGGGTGCGATGGCAATGACACCCGGCTACGCTACGCCCAATCTCACACTGAACGATGCTGAAGCCATAGCTCGTATCCCCTCGGTGCTGGGAGTAGCCCCGACCAACGAAAGTTTTATTGAGTTGTCCTTCGGTAATGAGGTTTTAGCTTCAGTGATTGAGGGTACGACCCCCGAATTTATTGAGGCTATGGGTTATGAGATGGCCTCTGGTCAGTTTATTTCGGAACGGAATGTAGCCTCAAGAGATATGGTAGTGGTGCTGGGGAGCAAAACGGCAGAACAGCTGTTCGGAGATGAAGACCCCATCGGACAGAAGGTTAAAATGAAGGGTAAACGATTTACCGTCATCGGTGTGCTGGCGGCTAAAGGTGGCAGTATGTTTGGCTTTAGCATGGATGAGATGGTGATCGTACCGATAACCACCTTCCAGGCCCGGCTGTTTCCCATGCGCACCCCCAGCGGCGAAGACTCTGTTCAGTCAATCGCGGTTATGGTCTCCGGTCCTGAGGCGATGGATGATGTAACAGCCGACATTGAAACCACCCTGAGAAAGCGCCACCATATTGATGATGATGAGAAGGATGATTTTGCCATCATCAGCATGGAGCAGATGATCGGAGTCTTCAGTGATATAACCGGGATAGTATCCATATTTCTGGCAGCTATCGCCAGTATCGGCCTGCTGGTTGCCAGTATTGGCATTATGAACATCATGCTGGTCTCGGTAACCGAGCGCACCAGGGAGATTGGCATTCGCAAGGCGGTCGGCGCCAAGCGACGGGATATCCTGCTTCAATTCCTGATTGAGGCAGCATCGCTCAGCCTGGTCGGCGGTGGCGCCGGTATTCTCTTTGGTTGGTTATTGGCACTCGGGATTTCCTTTGCCGCTACGACCGCCGGATTCCCGCTGCAAGCCGCATTGTCGCCAAGCCATGTTATTATAGCCGTCACCGTCTCAATTATTATCGGTTTAGTCTCCGGCATCTACCCGGCGATGAGGGCAGCCAGACTAAACCCTATTGACGCTCTGCACTATGGATGATAAAGATGAATTGGCTGGACATAGTTATTTTAGTGGCTATCGCTATTCCTACCATCATTGGTCTGCGAGTCGGCATCATAAAAGCTGCCTTCTCTCTGGCTGGATTGATAGCCGGTATCGTACTGGCTGGGTGGTACTACATTCCCCTTTCAGAGAAATTATCCTTTATCTCACCACTTAGTCTGGCTAAGATTGCTGCCTTTGCCATCATACTAATTGGAGTAATAGTAGTAGCTGCCATGCTTGCCTGGTTGCTGAGGCGAGTTACCTCGATAATGATGTTAGGCAGCGTTGATAAGGTTGGCGGTGCCATCCTCGGTTTTGTGCTAGGCGCTTTATTGTGTGGTGCATTGTTAGCCGCCTATGCTAATTTCCTTGGTGAAGCCAAAATCATTAAAGAATCACAGGTCGCCACCATATTAATAGACTGCTTCTCTATGGTGCTACCTTTGTTCCCCAACCAGCTTAATACAATAAGCTCTTTCTCTATAACGCCAGGCGTTAATATTCTGTTATAAACGAAGTGGCTTCTAGACTAATATGTATCCTTTGCCGGTTCTTCACCTGGGTGTAAGCCACGCCACTTTTCAAGTAACTGCTTTTTGTCTTCTCTATGCTCTGGATCCTTCTCGCAACATTCCACAGGGCAAATCTCTTGACACTTTGGTTCCTCAAAGTTGCCGACACACTCAGTGCATTTATCAGGGTCAATTACATAGATAGTCGACCCCTCACTGATAGCTTCATTTTCGCACTCCTCTTCACACGCTCCACAGCTTATACACTCTTCAGTAATTCTGTATGCCATAAAATTAAACCTCCTGTTTTTATTCCTCTATCTTTATTCTTCAAGAAATCAATCTATTGTAATATTATAATAACTCCTCCTTTCCTGAATAATCGGTTTAAATTTTACTCTGAGCTTTCTTTCTCAAGGCTATCGCCACATGTTGAGGTACTAAGTCTTCAATGTTGCCACTCTGGTTGGCTACTTCCTTGAGCAAGCTAGACCTAAGGAATTGATATTTTATGGATGCCATTAGACAAACCACCTCTAGCTCAGGAAACAAGTTTTTGTTCATCATTGCCATATCGAATTCCCTATCGAAGTCACCACTCATTCTCAGCCCTCGCACTATAACTTGTGCCCCCACCTTTTTAGCGAAATCAACGGTCAGCCCACTAAAGGCTTCTACCTCAACCCTGGGTAGATTAACTATTGCCTGTCGTACTAAATCTATCCTCTCCTCAGTAGTGAATAGAAGGTGCTTATTTGGAGCATCATAGACCCCAATAACCAGTTTTTTAAAAAGCCTGGCTGCTCTGGTGACAATATCAAGGTGCCCATTGGTTATTGGGTCAAAGCTGCCAGGATAAATGGCTACAGTCAAGGCTTACCCCCCTTTTGATATAAAGCAATACAACTATCACCGTGGCGGCGCTCTTTAATGCGACATAATGGAGCATAGGTTGAGTCCAGGGGATGGTGATAAGAGTAGGTCACTACGACAAGGGAGTTTGTCCCAAGGAGTTCAGAGGTTGCTAATTGTGCTACAAGTCTACCGATTGACAAATTAGAGTAGGGTGGGTCCATTATTATAAAACTATACTCCTTATTCAGAAAGGAAATTGCTTTTTCTACACTACAACAATAAATATGAGCCTGACTCGCCAGTTTTGTCTTTTCTAAGTTCTGCTTAATTATATCACAACATCGTGGCTCACGCTCAACAAAGTCAACCCAACCTGCATTACGACTTAGAGCTTCAATACCCAAAGCTCCACTACCAGCAAATAAGTCAAGAACTCGCCACCACTCGCTTGTACTAGTTTCTAGGATAGAAAAAATCGCTCCCCGGACTAGATCTGTTGCTGGACGAACAGTAGTCCCTTTCGGTACTTTCAGTCGACATCCCTTTGCTTTACCAGCGATTACTCGCATTCCATAACGCAGATATCTTTACGTGGGCGTCGCCCGGTTTCCTTTATATACACCTAAAGCCTACATTTTGTCAAGTAATTGTTCTCGTTCACATTATTAGCGATACATTTTTTCATGAAGTGTTTTATCCCTTTTTGCTGTTTCCGGAACATGTTAGGAAATACCGAAGGAACATAAGGAGACATTTTAGGAGCAAGATAAAAGATTTTGCGGATATAAAGTACGTTCGTTTCGAGACTGTTTTGGATAGAATAACTTCCTTCAATGAAGAATTGCTCACGACGATAGATTTTTCAAAATACTCGCTTATAGGCTTTAGCATCACTTACGATCAATTAAGGCCTTCTATCTATATAGCCGGAAGGATAAAACAGAAATATCCCGACATTCCTATTGTTTTCGGCGGAGGACGATGCACTGATGAGCTTGGGGTAAGCCTGCTCAAATCCTTTTCTGAAATAGACTTTGTTGTAAGTGGTGAGGGAGAAGAAACACTGACATCCCTTGTTTTAAACTTAGATAATAAACGATTTGATGAAATAAAAGGCCTTATTTGGAGAGATGATAACTCAATTAAATTCAATGGACCGCCAGATACAATATCTGCCGACAATCTTTCT
>JAIWFK010000109.1:0-4215 GCA_048631695.1 Calditrichales bacterium | reverse complement strand
ATTACCATCTCCGGTTACCACTAAAGCGCTAAAACTGAGGCGTTTGCCCCCCTTCACTACCTTAGCCACACGGTTTATATAGATGAGCTTGTCATTCAGTGTCAATTCTGTTGGGTCTATCTTTAGATTGCTTATCTATCCACCCCCTTTATTTACCCTAAACATTAATATTTTTAGAAGCTCCCTTTATCCCCTCTATGATATGGATACATATTGTTATCATAAGGGAGGTAGCCTGATTTAAAATTTCAATCCTACCTGACGGGCTGCCTCAGCTAGAGCTTTAATCCTGCCGTGATATTTATAGCCACCACGGTCAAAAACTACCTGGTTTACTCCTTTACTTAAGGCTCGTTTAGCTACCAGAGAGCCGACAAGCTCAGCCTTAGCCGTTTTTACTTTGCCTATTGCCTCATCTTTTATCTCTGGGTCAAGGGTTGATGCCGAGGTCAGTGTATGCCCTTTTAAGTCATCAATAACCTGAGCGTAAATATGGTTCAAACTACGGAAAACACACAAGCGAGGTCTGGGGGTTGTACCCTCTACCTTAGCTCTGACCCGAGCGTGTCTCCTGTAACGGGCCTCCCTTGGCCCACCTTTTACCATTATTAATTACCTCTGGCCGATAGCCTTACCCGCCTTACCTGCTTTAAGTCGAACTAATTCCCCAGCGTACCTAATCCCTTTACCCTTATAAGCATCGGGGGGTCGAATAGCCCGAATTCGGGCCGCCATCTCACCTACTACTTCCTTTTTAATACCTGTAACTTTAATACGATTGGCTCCTTCTACAGCTAGGGTTACCCCTGGTAGAGGCAATACCTCCACGGGATGCGAATACCCAACACGGATTACCAGCTTATCACCTGCTTTTTCAGCCCGATAGCCCACACCCACTATTTCAAGATTTTTCTCAAAAGCATTAGTTACCCCCTCCACCATGTTAGATAAAAGACTTCGTGTTAATCCATGTAAGGAGCGATGTTCCTTACTGTCGCTAGGGCGCGATACTACTAAATTATTATTTTGTAAGGTAATAGACATATCGGGATTGAAACGACGACTAAGTTCCCCTCTAGGACCGGTTACAATCACCTCATCCTTGTTTATAGCCACTGCCACACCTGGTGGCACCGGTATAGGCATGCGTCCTATTCTAGACATATGTATTACCCTGAGATTTATTTACCACACATAACATAAAATCTCACACCCAACTCCCTGGCGCCAAGCTTGCTGTCCTGTCATCACCCCTCTAGATGTAGACACAATAGCAATACCCAGACCACCATAAACACGGGGGATCTCTTTCCGCTGAACATATACTCTTAGTCCAGGCTTACTTACTCGCTCTAATCCAGAAAGGGCTGACCGATTACTATCATCATATTTGAGGTAAATTTTGATTACTCGATGTGGCTTGCCTCTAAGCACTTCATAGCCACTAATAAAACCCTCCGCCTTAAGGATGCCAGCTATGGACAGCTTTATCCTTGACGTTGGCACAAGCACAAAATCATGCCCTGCCATTATGGCGTTGCGTATTCGGGTTAGCATATCTGCTATTGGATCAGAGATAGTCATATTTAATCACCAGCTTGATTTTCGCACCCCAGGAATCTGACCAAGAAGAGCTAGCCTACGAAAACAAATACGACATAAGCCAAACTTACGCATATAAGCCCGTGGTCGACCACACAAGTAACACCTACTGTGTTGCTGCACTCTATATTTGGCCGGACGTTGCGATTTTACAACTTCTGACTTTTTAGCCACCTTATCCCTCACTTTAATCCTTAGTAAAAAGCATACCCAAGAATTCCAGCAGATGCCTGCCCTCTTCATCTGTTTTAGCTGTAGTGACAATCGACGCTTCTAGCCCTCGCACCTTGTCTACGTCATCGTAATCTACCTCAGGGAAAACGATTTGCTCCTTAAGCCCCAAGGTGTAGTTACCACAGCCATCAAAGGAATTTTGGGAAACCCCATGAAACTCACGCATACGGGGTAAAACGATATTCACCAATTTGTCAAAAAAATCATACATCCGTTCTCCCCGAAGAGTCACCTTTAACCCGATAGGCATCCCTGTTCTCAACTTGAAAGAGGCGACAGACTTCTTAGCTCGAGTGGTCACTGGGTGTTGCCCCGAAATAGCAGTTAGGTCTCTCTCTGCTGCTTCCAAGGCCTTGGCATTGCTAATTGCCTCGCCTAAGCCAATATTAAGTGTAATCTTGTCTAAGCACGGCACCTGCATTATATTTCTATATCCGCAAAGCTCCATCAATTTAGAAATAATCTCGTTTCTATACCTTTCCTTTAATCGCGACATTTAATCAATCACCTCACCACAGGAGCGACAGACCCGAACCTTCTTGCCATCGGCTAAAAAACGGAAACCAATGCGGGTAGGATGATTACACTTACTGCAAATTAGCATGACACTTGACACATGAATTGGGGCTTCCAGTTCTATTATGCCAGCCTGCCTAACTGCTCCCCGTGCTCTAGTATGGCGTTTAATAAAGTTAACGCCATCTACTAGCATTCGTTCATCTTTAGGGTAGACATAGCGCACCTTACCCTTTTGACCCTTATCCTTACCAGCAATGACCAGTACAGTATCGTTCTTTCTAATCTTCATTGCTTTCTCATAAAACTTCAGGCGCTAGTGATATAATCTTGGTAAAATATTTCTCCCTCAGCTCCCTGGCTACCGGTCCAAATATTCGGGTTCCTCTAGGATTATTCTTATCAGTAAGAATCACCGCTGCATTCTCATCAAATCTGATATAAGAGCCATCGGGACGCCGATAGGGCTGAGCACAGCGAATAATAACCGCCTTGACCACATCCCCCTTCTTTACCATTGCCCCTGGAGTTGCCCGTTTAACCGAGGCAACAATAATATCACCCACTCGGGCATATCTCTTCCTTGTGCCACCCAATACACTAATGCACATAAGCTGTTTGGCACCAGTATTATCTGCTGCCTTGAGTCTAGTATAGGTTTGAATCATATCATTTATCCTAAAACTAATCAGGTTATTTCTTTAGGTTGAATCTCCGCCACTTCTCCCCTGGTAACTATTTCGGCTACTCGCCACCGCTTCTGCTTTGAGAATGGGCGAGTTTCTATAATCCTTACTATATATCCCTGCCTACACTCATTGTTTTTATCATGAGCTTTGAACCTACCCACTCTCTTAATAGTCTTCTTATATAGCGGATGGCGCTTGGGTGTTTCTATAGCTACAACCACTGTCTTATCCATCCTATCACTTACTACTCGACCAAATCTGGTTTTACGATTCTTTTCCATACCCCTAAATCCCTCTACCGTAGCATGGCTACAATTATCCCTAATGTAATTACAGTTATACCACAGTACTTATGATATCTAAATGTAGAGCAATACCGGCCATTATGTAATACCTAGCTCTCTCTCCCTTATGATGGTTTTCAGCCTGGAAATCTTCTTCTTAACCCTCGGAATTTCACGATGGTTTACCAATTGCCTGGTAGCCAAGCGAAGGCGAAGGTCAAAAAGCTCTTTATGAGCTGCTTCCAGTTGCCTTACTAATTCCTCAGAACTGAGAACTCGAATTTCCTTAACCTTCAACCTAAGCCAGCTCCTTATTTACAGAATCACTGCCAACGCCTATGCCAGCTTCCCTTATTATAAATTTGGTGCCTATTGGAAGCTTGTATGAAGCAAGGCGCATTGCTCCTCTAGCTATTTCCTCGCCAACTCCCGCCATTTCAAATAGAATTCTACCTGGTTTGACCACAGCTACCCAATGGTCTGGAGAGCCTTTCCCTGAACCCATACGGGTCTCAGCCGGTTTCTTAGTAACTGGCTTATCAGGGAAAATGCGTATCCAGACTTTACCACCACGACGAATATGGTGAGTAATAGCTCGCCTCGCCGCTTCAATTTGCCGGCTAGTAATCCAGGCTGACCCTAGCGCCTGTAAAGCAAAATCACCAAAAATAACTGCAGTCCCTGCCTGGGCTCTACCCCGGCGATGTCCTTTATGGGTCTTGCGGTATTTCACTCGTTTAGGTTGCAGCATCCTTCTCCCCTTCTTCCTCAGTAGTAGAGGGCTCTGCCTCCACCACCTCACCGGCTGCTGGTTCAACCACCTCACTGGCTGCTGGTTCAACCACCTCACCGGCTGCTGGTTCAACCACCTCACCGGCTACTGGTTCAAC
>JAIWFK010000108.1:0-4224 GCA_048631695.1 Calditrichales bacterium | reverse complement strand
TTAGATGAGTTCCATGAAGCTTCAGCGAGTGAATTTCAAGAAAGGCATCCGCCGTTAAAGCGAGATATAAATATAAATAGGATAACTCGCAGTGCAGGGCTTGGAGAAATGTGGAGTGCGTCTAGCGATTAGTGTCTAAGGTCTTACCTGCCCGCTACCGAAGATAATCCACTTATAACTGGTTAGTTCTTTTACTCCTAGTGGACCCCGAGCATGAAATTTCTGGGTGCTAATGCCTACTTCAGCCCCTAATCCAAATTGACCACCATCGGTGAAGCGAGTGCTGGCGTTGACATATACACAGGCGGCATCCACTTCATTAAGGAAGCGCATCGCTGCCTGATATTCCTCAGTGATGATAGCCTCAGAATGCCCCGACCCGTAGCGCTCAATATGCTCCATTGCCTCATCCAGAGAATCCACTACTTTAACGGCTGCTACCAGCGCTAGAAACTCATTGCCCCAATCCTGGTTTGTAGCTGGCACCAGCTTTAAAGAGGAATTGGGCTTTAGGATAGCCATAGCCGGCTCATCACAGTGCAACTCCACTCCAGCCTTTGCCCACTCAGCCGCCACCATGGGTAGGTAACGCTCAGCAATATCAGCATGAACCAGCAGGGTATCTAAGGCATTGCACACGGTGGGTCGCTGCACCTTGGCATTAAAGGCTATGGCTACCGCCTTATCTATATCAGCGCTCTTGTCCACATAGGTATGACAAACCCCAACCCCTCCGCTAAGCACCGGCATAGTAGCCTTCTCAGTAACAGACTTTATCAGTCCGGCTCCACCACGGGGAATAATCAGTTCAATAAAGTCACGCATTCTGAGCATTTTATCTACCAGAGCCCGGTCGGTATTCTCAATAAACTGCACTGTCCCATCAGGAATGCCGGCTCTTATAGCTGCATCCTGAACTACCCTGGCTAAGGCACTATTGGAGTGAATTGCCTCCTTACCACCCCTGAGGATGATGGCGTTACCCGACTTCAGGCACAGGGCAGAGATGTCAATAGTAACATTAGGTCGGCTCTCATAAATGGCACCGATTACGCCTAACGGGACTCTCTTTCTACCTATCTGCAAGCCATTGGGCAGGGTGCGCATGTCAAATACCTCACCCACCGGGTCAGGCAGTGCTGCTACCGCCAGCACATCCTGGGCAATAGCCTCAAGACTATTGGAGGATAGGAGCAACCGGTCAAGCATGGCAGCATTCATACCTGATGCCTCAGCTTCCTTGTAGTCAATTTGATTGGCAGCCAGTATTTCATCCTTCTTGGCTAACAGGTCATCAGATATATTATGCAAAGCTTTATTCTTAACCTCAGTCGAGAGGTAAGCCATCCGCCGAGACGCCGCCTTAGCCGCCCTAGCCTTTTCTTCCAGCTCTTTGATAGGTGATTTCATAGCTCTTACTCCTTTTTATAGGGTAACCCTATCCACTTTATCCCCCTCTCATTCTGTCTGATGTGTCATTGCGAGCCCTTCCAGAGAAGGGCGAAGCAAATCTCACCTTTTAGTTTGCTTCGTCCCCCTCGCTTCCCTCTGGGCTTCGGCTCACAACGCTCCTCGCAATGACTTCTACGCCCCAAGAAAGGGAGGGTGGTTTATGAAAGGGCTTCGCCCCTCTTTAACTCTCTTAATCTATAATACCACCAAATTATTTCTATGCACGACTTCGGAGCCGTAATCGTAGCCGAGGAGTGTGGTAATTTTTCTGGAGTGTGTCCCTTTAATAACATTAATATCACTGGAGCTGTAGTTGGTGATACCACAGCCAATGCGAGACCCCTCAGGGTCATAGATATTGATTATGTCACCACGCTGAAAACTACCTTCAACCTGCTTAATTCCGGCTGCCAGCAGACTCCGCTTCTGCTTCTTTAACGCCATGGCTGCTCCATAATCCACTATCAGCTTACCCTTGGTAGAAAGACCGCTGAGCATCCAGCGTTTGCGGCTCTCCAGCTTGCTGGTAGGTGGTAGGAAATGGGTGCCTATAGCCTCGCCGGCGGCTAGCCGTAAAATAATATCCTCTTCCCTACCATCAGCTATAACTACTGTTACCCCGGAGGCAGTAGCCAGCTTGGCTGCATCTATCTTGGTAACCATACCCCCAGTGCCAAGACTGCTCGGCGTCTCAGCCGCCAGGCGCTCAATCTCTGAATCTATTCTTTCCACCTGCGAAATAAGGTAGGCATCAGGATTGCGGTAAGGGTCTGCATTATATAATCCAGCAGTATCAGTAAGAATTAACAGCAGGTCGGCATCAACCAAATTGGCTACCATAGCTGAAAGATTATCATTATCACCAAATTTAGCCTCCTTAATCTCATCCACCGCCACTACATCATTCTCATTCACAATACACAGCACCCGAAGCTCCAGCAAAGCCAACAAGGTATTGCGAGCATTCAGATAGCCGGCACGGTCGGAAAGGTCAGCTTTGGTAAGCAAGGCTTGAGCCACAGTAATATCATATTGACTAAATAGCTGCTCATAAGCCTGCATCAAGCGATTTTGTCCCACTGAAGCCAGTACCTGTTTGAAAGGGATACCTCTAAGCTCCTTGGTCAACCCCAGCTTATACCTGCCTGAAGCAATAGCCCCGGAAGAGACTATAAGCATCTCCAGACCCTGCCGGTGAAGTTGTGCTATCTGGGCGACTAATCTTGACAGTATGTTCTCATCCAAGTTGTTAGTACCACCGGTAACAAGAGAAGTGCCAAACTTAGCTACAATTCGGAGATAGGGCAAAGATGAGTTAGATTTTTTATGTTTAGCCATCTAAGTTGGCTCCATTATAGCAAGTAGGGGTAGGTTGAACAAGAAAGTTCAATCCCTTATAATGCTATCTATATTAGCATACGATGAATGAATTAAAGCAGACTCCCGCCCGAAGGGTCTTGCCTATCACCTCAGTCGTAACCTTCCTCGGCTTTCTGGACACCCACCTACTTATACCGGTTATGGCTCTCTACGCTTATAAGCTTGGAGCCAGCCAGGCATTATCGGACTCATTATAGGGCTATATTCAATAACCAATACCCCAGCCAATATCTTGTTTGGCAGGTTGATAGATAGGGTGGGCTACAAAGTACCATTAATTGCTGGTCTAATAGGAGATGCATTGAGTATGTTTGGCTACTCCATATGCAGACTGCCAATTCACCTAGCTTTAGTGAGGGTGTTTCATGGGGCAAGTGGTGGAGTAGTTGGTCCAGCTACTATGTCTATTACTGCCGACTATTCTGGCGGGACAAAAAAGGGTAGGGCAATGGGATTCTATGGTATGTCGCTGGCAGCAGCCACCTTAGTCGGCTATGGATTGAGCGGAGTTATTACCTCTAGATTCGGTTATCAGAATCTTTCTTTGTTCGCGGTTGTAATGCTAAGTCTCCTACTGCCCCGAGCTTCAAAAAGGGGTAATTTATCAGCGAATATCTCAATTGGTGAAAGTTTCCTAAAGGCAAATAATTTATTTAGAAGAAGGGGGCTTAATGTCTCCTACTGTTCTATATTCGCCCAATACTTTGCCTTCGGGGGTGTAGTTACGCTTCTACCACTATATGTGAAAAGCCTGGGAATGGAAGCCTTTCATGTAGGGATGTTACGCCACCTTCGCCATTATGTTTATTATCGTCCAGTTTCCCAGTGGGGCTCTCTCTGACAGGGTAGGACGGCTGATACCAACTAGCATAGGTTTAGGTCTCAGTATAGTCTCTCTGGTAATGTTGCCTTTAGCAGTAACATTCCCAGTGTTGGCGGTTATAATGGCATTATATGGAACAGCCTACGGAATGCTATTTCCCTCAATTTCGGCATTGGTGGCAGACCATACTATTCTTGAAGAGCGTGGAATGGCAACCGGAATGTTTCATGCTCTCCTTACCGCTGGTGTTGCCGTTGGGGCACCCATCATGGGCTGGATAGGAGAGATAATGAGGGCAGAGTTAGGCTTGGCATAAAGCTCAAGCACTCTGGTTTTGACTTTGGCATTGGCTTTAGTAGTCTCAAAACGTATTTGACTTGTTGAGCCTCTCCCCCTGTGCTAAAATCTGGTTGAGGGCTAGTCGTTTTCGGCTAGCCCTAAAGGTGTTTGGGGAAGAAAATGCAGTTAGACCTAACTCAGTTATTACATCTTGTTGAGGAGATGCCCGCCTATCGCCAGCTTGTAGACGAGCTACGGAGGCAAAGGGGCAACGCCAGCGTGGTAGTACT
>JAIWFK010000107.1:0-4255 GCA_048631695.1 Calditrichales bacterium | reverse complement strand
TCCCATTAAAGTATAAAGATAGCTTAATGCCATACGATAGGGCTTCCTTATTGCCGCTTCACCTCCGGGCAGAGGCACATATTCCAAATGCCCGGCTCTTTGGAAGCTGTGCCAATCAGCGAGTAGAAACTCGCCTCCCCAGATTGTCCCATCGGTGCCGTATCCTGTACCATCAAAGGCTACCCCGATAACGGGCCCTTCAACCTTATTCTCTACCAGGCAACTTACAATATGGGCATGATGGTGTTGGACAGGGACAAGGCTCAACCCTTGCTCCAAGCCAATATTAAGGGCGTATTTTGTGGAAAGATATTCTGGGTGCATATCGTAAGCTACAATTTCAGGTTCAATACGAAATAATTTCTTGTAGAGCTCAATAGTATTTTCAAAGTGTTCCAGCGTTTCCTCGTTCTCCATATCACCGATGTGCTGACTGAGGAAGGCATGCTTATCTTTAGTGAGACAAAATGTATTCTTTAGCTCTGCCCCGCAGGCAAGGATTTGCTTTGCCTCGAAAGGAAGTGAAGTGGGGAATGGAGCATAGCCCCGTGCCCGCCTTATCGCTTGAGGCATACCCTCTACCATATAAACGCTATCATCATATCGGGCAAAAATATCCCGATTATGAAAAAGGAAATAATCAGCAATTCCACTGAGCCTGATTAAAGCCTCACTATTATCTTTGGCGATAGGTTCTTCACTAAGGTTGCCGCTGCTCATAACCAGAGGAATGCCAGTCGCCCTTAGTAGAAGGTGGTGCAGAGGGGTATAAGGAAGCATAACCCCGAGGTAGTTTAGATTCGGGGCTACTGCTGGAGAGATATTAGATGAATTAGGCTTCCACCTCAAAAGCACAATCGGGCATTGTGGGGATTGAAGGAGTTTTCCCTCTTCAAGAGTTACCAAGCAGTGCTTTTCAATATCCGCTAAGGTGCTCATCATAACTGCCAGAGGTTTGGAGGGGCGTCTTTTTCTTATTCTTAAGATATTTATGGCTTTCTCGTTGGTAGCATCACAAGCAAGGTGAAATCCACCCAGACCCCTAATAGCTAAAATTTTCCCTGCTTTAAGGAGCTCGCTGGCAGACTCAATGGCGTTACTATAATCAATAGGGTTACCATTACCATTAACTAACTCCAAGCTAGGGCCACATTTAGGGCAGGCATTGGGCTGGGCATGAAAGCGCCGATTTAAGGGGTCATCGTATTCCTGCTGACACTCAGGGCACATTTGGAATTTGTGCATGGTGGTCTTAGCTCGGTCATAGGGTATGTCCTCGATAATAGTAAATCGAGGGCCGCAATTAGTGCAGTTAGTAAAGGGATAGTCAAAGCGGCGGTCAGTGGGGCAAAAAATCTCTCTCTTGCAGTCCTTACAAGTAGCGATATCGGGTGATACTAATTGGTATTTTCCCTTTTGGCTCAGGCTTTGGTAGATTTCGAACTCGGTATAACCCTTCAGGGGGTAGAATGTGGCTTCGACTCTTTCGATGTGTGCCATAGGAGGGGCTTTGGCTTCAAGGTCTGCCAAGAAATTCTCAAGGGTTTCTTCATCACCTTCTACCTCAATCTCCACATTTCCTGAAGTGTTGCGCACCCAGCCCTTCAGATTATGCTCCTGAGCCAACCGATAGACAAAGGGTCTAAAGCCAACTCCTTGCACAACCCCGCCCACGCTTATCTTTGACAATCTGACTACTTTGGCCTGCACTATTTGCTATGATTCACCGCAAACTTGTTATGTGGTGACCTTCCAACCAGCTAGTGAGTAATCCTTGGGAGGGCGGAATGCCTTAAGAAGGTCTAGCTTACCCTGTATCTTTAATCGGTCATATATCAGATTCCAAGCACAGTCCCTTGCCGGGTCGAGTTCACATTTGCCTTCTTTACTCCCGCCGCAAGCACCATTAAGCAATCCCTTGGTACATCTGGCAATGGGGCAAATGCCGCCAGTCTCGGCTAGAATGCATTCGCCACAGCCAGCGCACATTCGCTCTAAGAAACCTCCTTCTCTCTCTTCCGCTCCAAAAAAGTGGGTATTCTGCGCTGGAAAGATAGGGATATCAGAGAAAATATCAGCTACCGTGTTTACCCCTACTCCACAAGCTAGGGAGAGCACTGCTACCACATTATCCATTTGAGGCTTAAGTGCTGAAGCTGTTAAATAAGCGTCACACTGCTTCGCTGTCGTAGTTGCTTCAAATGCGAAGTCCTTATTTCTAAGCTTTCCACCAAGCTCAAGCAATTGCCTTAAGGTCCTGGCCTCCCTTAAGCCTCTCGGCGGTGTGGTGCAGCCGTCGCAACCAACAATCAAGATACTACTATTGGGATTGCTGTAGGGGTCGATAAAATCTAAAATCTCATCTAATGGCTTTTGAGTTGTTACTATCATTGGTTCTCCTCCAAACCAATATTTTCTATTTTCTTACTAAACTGCTCTAATTCCCTGTCAAACTTATCAGGGTATCTTGGAGCTACAGTGCAGAAATGAAGTCTCTCCTGAAGGCCTATTTGGCTTAGCCTTTCCATTAGTCTCTCTACTAAGTGCTGCGTTTTCCCACCTGCCTTCTCTAGCTTGCAATCATCCTCAGAGCAAGCCGCTATCAAAACACCATCTACACCTTTCTGGAAGGCTTCCAAGATATGGAAGGGCTCAACTCCGGCCGCACAAGGCAAATCTATGAGGCGAATATTTGGAGCCAATTGCCCGTTATCCAGTGACGGGAAAGCAGCCCATTGACAGCGAAATACTAAAATCTTTGGCTGTTCCATTTCCGATGATAGTTTGGAGACTAAAGTTGAGATGCTATCTCTCTCCCAATTCTCCAGCTCTAAGGCTAGGGCTGGGCACATAGCCACGCACAAGCCGCAGCCTTTGCAGGCATCCAAATCAAAAGTGACTGACCCTGGGCTATCCAGCTTAGCGGCATCATAAGGACAGTAGTAGACACAGTTTCCACAGGCAATGCATGATTCTCTATCTACCTTTACTTTCAAGGTATTCCGCTTAAGGGTTATGACCTCTGTTCCATAGCCAAGTTGTCCCCACAGAAGATTCAGTGCCATAATCTTACGCTCCGTGATTGGGCTTCCTTTTTCAAATCGGCAATAATCATCGTCACAGGCCAGGATATTGATTCCTTTTATCCCCATAACCAGGGCTTTTAAATATACTTCCTCTGGAATGCGACCCACACAGGGCACAGATAGAGGGATGAATTTGGTCACCCCAAACAGCTCCCCTACGCCAGTAAAATCGGGAGCACTGCCTTTACACATAATGACCAATGTATCACTGTCGTATTCCTGCTTTGCCCTCTCCAGATACCTAGTTAAGGAATCTATGTCATAGTAGATGATGTCAAAGCATTTAGCCGGACAAGTAGAGTAGCATAGTCCGCACACCTGGCACTTTTCTATATCAAGAACGGTTTTACCAGTTTCGGCATCCTTTGTTATTGCTTCAAAGGGGCAAAGGGAAGAACAAATAGAACAACTGCTGCAATAATATACATTCCTTTTGAAGCCATTTTCTTTCACCGTGTTTTAAAATATTGTTTCTCAAATATTTAAAAACATCTATATTATCAATACCTTTTATAAGTGGCTCTTTTTTTTCTATTTTAAACTTGTTTTCTTTTCGTTTGAACCAGTTAATTGAACCATGTAGTTTTAGAATAGTAATTCTTTCTTTTACATTGTTATCTAAATAATATACATATTTTTTGTTAAGGTTCTCAAGCGCTTTTTCAAGGTTTAGGTCCCAATTAAAAGTGATAATTACATCATTTGGTTTTAAACAATCTGCAAATTTAAATATTGCCATATCTTTGTTTACTTTATTTAATTTTTCAAAGAAATAGTTGTATATATTTATTAGTATTATATTTTTAATTTCAGAGACATTTTTAAAATAATAAGAATATTCACTCGATGGAACTTTAAACCCCATTTTTATCGCTACATCTAACAAGCTCAAAACTTCTTCGATGTTTGGATAATTAGCATATAATGGATTAAAATTAGGATAGAAAGCTTCAATGAAACTGTGTATATAAAACTTATCTTCATCATTAGATTTCAATCTAATAATCTCTTCTAATAAATTCATATACAACTCAAAAGAAATAGACATCCCACTTGAGATCAAAAATTTACTTCATGGCGAATCAAAACAATTTGATTTCGAATATGCAACTATAATTGGTGATAAGAATTTTCGGATTTCGGTTGTTGGTAAGACATTTAACTATGCG
>JAIWFK010000106.1:0-4270 GCA_048631695.1 Calditrichales bacterium | reverse complement strand
TCCTTGAGCCAACAGCAAACCCGATAATTCTGCCTGGGTCAGGCCAGCTACAGAGTGGTTGAGCTTATCGGATATATAGGTGGTCAGGATGCGTCCGACTGAGCTATAGTAATCACTTGAGTTAATATCGACCCTCTTTAGAGCCTGGTAGGCTTTTTTGGCTGCTTTTTGATTTCGTTTTGCTTCTGGATTGTTCATTAAATATTGTTTCCGTTTATGCCAGCCGTATTGTCCGACCAGCAAGAGCAAGGGTAGGGTCCACAACAACCAGAACCCAACCCTACGGGTTAATGATGAAGGGATGCTGTTTGATTGGGGAGAATCTTTTATTGGGCGGATATGACCCACAGAGGAGATCGTTGTTGGACCATCTTCGATCACAACTGGTGCGAGTGGCTGACCATCCGATTCTACGCTGATGTCAATGGGATTGGTGCTGGTGGTTTGATAGGATGCGGATTGCGGGTCAAAGAAGCTAAATTGAATGGCAGGAATGGTGAAATTACCTGGCATTGTGGGCACCAAAACCTGATTGATGGAGCGGGCACCGGCCAGTTTCCCATCTTGAGTTTGGATATTCGTGGCTGACTGACTGTCAAAAGCCCGCCACTGTGGTCCTATTTGCCACTCCGGATCGGCGAATGTTTCCAGGTTGCCCTCACCGGTGATGGTGATGTTGAGGGTCACCGCGTCGTTTACTTGCGTTTCGTTAGTGTCTACTTCTGCCGAGATGCGAAAAATACCCCCTGCTCCCGTGGAGTCAACTGGTGCCCCCACTGTCAAACGGTGCTGGCTAACGAGCAAGTAGTAGAGGGCTTCTGTGAGCGCTGCGGGGCAGCAGTAAGCCGACGAGATTTGGAGCAGTGGTTTTTCAGAATCACCAAATATGCTGATGAGCTTATGCAGCATAATGGCATTGACTGGCCAGAGCGAATAAAGATAATGCAGAGGAACTGGGTGGGTAAGAGCGTGGGCACTGAGATTTCTTTCACCCTTAACCATCCCGGAGTGGATGAAAGAGAAATCAGAGTATTTACCACTCGCCCCGATACTACTTTTGGTGTTACCTTTATGGTTCTGGCTCCTGAGCATCCGCTGGTGGCTAAGCTAGTCCTGCCTCAGACAAGGGCTGAGGTTGAAGACTATGTGGCTCGGGCACAGCGCCAGACTGAGATAGAAAGACTATCAACCGAGAAGGAAAAGGATGGCGTGTTTACCGGGGCTTATGTGGTAAATAGACTTAACGGGGAAAAGGTACCTATTTGGATTGCTGATTATGTATTGATGAGCTACGGCACCGGGGCAATAATGGGGGTGCCTGCTCATGACCAGCGTGACTTCGATTTTGCCAAGAAGTATAACTTACCTATTAGACTGGTAATAGCTCCACCTGGATGGCATGAGGCAGAGCTACAGGAGGCATATACTGAACCAGGTATTATGGTGAACTCGGGAGAGTTTAATGGTCTCCCCAGCCAGCAGTGTATAGAGGCAATCTCGGATTTTTTGGAGGAGAGGAGCTGGGGGAAGCGAGCTACCAGCTACCGGCTTCGCGATTGGCTTATCTCCCGCCAGCGTTATTGGGGTGCACCAATTCCCATGATTTACTGTCCTAACTGTGGCATTGTCCCTGTCCCTGAGCAAGACCTACCAGTATTGTTACCTGAAGATGCTGAATTCAGACCTACCGGTGAATCTCCCTTGAAGTATTGTGACCAGTTTGTCAATACTACCTGCCCGCAGTGCTCAACGCCAGCCAAGAGGGAGACGGATACTATGGATACCTTTATGTGCTCCTCGTGGTATTTTCTGCGCTACGCCAGCCCCAATTGTAATACGGCTCCCTTTGATGCTGACAAGGCAGGGTATTGGTTACCAGTAGACCTATATACCGGTGGTGCCGAGCATGCTGTTATGCATTTGTTCTATGCCCGCTTCTTCATTAAGGCACTCCGGGATATGGGGCTGGTCGATTTTGATGAGCCGTTTACCCGCCTTTTTAACCAGGGGGTTATTATTGTTGAGCGCCAGAAGATGAGTAAATCACGGGGCAATGTCATTACCCCCGATGCGTATGTTTCCGAGCTGGGGGCAGATGCAGTGCGTGCCTACCTTATGTTTGTAGCACCCTGGGAGAAGGGCGGTGAGTGGAATGACACTGGCATTAGTGGTGTAAGCCGCTGGCTTAACCGAGTGTGGAATCTGGTCTTAGAAGAGTACAAAATGAAATCAACAGCCGTTGCCGAAGATAAATTTGGTAACGAAAAAGCTCTCAGAGAGCTACAGCGTGTCAATCATCAGACGATTAGAAAAGTTACTGAAGATATGGAAAAGCTCCGATTTAATACTATGATAGCGGCACTTATGGAGTTTAACAATTATCTAGCCAAGGTTAAGGAAACAGGAGCAGTTGTTGATTCAGCCTGGGCAGAGACCAGGGATACCCTGCTCCTGCTTCTGGCGCCAACGGCTCCCCATCTGGCAGAAGAGCTATGGCAATTGACAGGGCACGAGTATAGCATTCATAATCAAAGCTGGCCCGAGTGGGATGAGGCACTGGCTAGGGAGGAAGAGATAACCCTGGTAGTTCAGGTCAATGGCAAGTTGCGTGACCGGATTGCTGTCCCAGCATCTATCACTGAGGCTGAAGCCCGGCAGGTAGCACTGGAAAGACAGCGTGTGAAAGCCTATATTGAAGGCAAGGAGATTACTGATATTATATTTGTCCCGGGGCGTCTGGTAAATTTGGTGGTGCGATGAGGTTATCGGCAGACATCAGGGCCAATATTGAGGAGGTAAAGGAACGCATTAACCGGGCTTGCCAGCGAGCAGATAGGTCGCCCGATGAGATAACAATAGTAGCTGTAACCAAGATGGTGGAGCCTTCAGCTATTGCTACTGCCTTTAAGCTAGGTATCAGGCACTTTGGAGAGAACAGAGTTCAAGAGGCAAGAGAGAAAATAGGACAGTTGTTCCATCTTGAACCTCGCCCCATTTGGCATATGGTCGGTCACCTCCAGACCAATAAAGCTAAAGTGGCAGTGGAAATCTTTGATATAATCCACAGCATTGATTCGGTCGCGCTGGCTGAGGTAATAAGTCATCGCACTCAGAAAACCATGCCCATTTTACTCGAAGTTAATGTTTCCGGCGAAGCCAGTAAGAATGGTTTTCCCTTGTCTGAGGTGGAACCAGCTCTGGAGGAAATCGCTCGCTTGCCTAGGCTCGATGTAAAGGGACTGATGACCATAGCCCCTCTGGTATCTGATGCTGAGCAAGTTCGTCCCGTGTTTCAGAAGTTACATTCATTGAGGGATTCATTCAGGCTTGAGCACCTGTCTATGGGTATGACTGATGACTTTGAGGTAGCTGTTGAAGAGGGAGCCACCCTGGTCAGAATTGGTCGTGCCATTTTTGGAGAGAGGAAGATAAAATGAAAATCACCTTTATTGGTGGCGGAGTCATGGGGGAAGCGATGTTATCAGCTATTTTGGACAAGGGGCTAAGCCAATCACAGGCTATATCGGTTAGTGATATTGATAAGGCTCGCCGCCAGCATCTTGAACACAAGTATGGCGTGGCCGTGATGAGCAATAATCGGTTAGCCGCCGACAAGAGCGATGTAGTGGTTTTGGCTATTAAACCACAGAACTTGGTTGAGTTAATGACTGAGCTTAGTGGTCAGCTTGAACCGAATCAACTGGTGTTATCCATCATTGCCGGGGCAAGAATTAGTAGTATGTGTTCTGGGCTAAACCACAATTGTGTAGTTCGGGCTATGCCTAATACTCCAGCCCAGATTGGTGAGGGCATAAGTGTGTGGACAGCTACTCCTGAGGTAACTGAGCAGCAAAAGGGGTGGGCAGGCTCTATTCTTGGTGCTATGGGCAAGGAGATTTATGTTGATGATGAGAAATATATTGATATGGCTACAGCGGTGAGTGGCAGTGGTCCAGCTTACATTTTTCTTTTCATGGAGTCGCTGGTTGATGCTGCCGTGCATATTGGTCTCCCCCGTGATATGGCACAGGAGCTGGTGCTTGAGACAATTCTGGGTTCAGGTCATTTTGTCCAGAAGTCGGGTAAGCCGCTTGCAGAATTGCGAAGAATGGTTACCTCCCCCGGTGGCACCACTGCCGAGGCTCTGCTCCAGCTGGAAAAGGGGGGATTTTCTGAGCTGGTTAAGCAGGCGGTGAGCGCTGCTTATAATAAAGCTAAAAGGCTAGGGGATTAGGCATCAGTGAATATTTTATATGACATCATCAGAATT
>JAIWFK010000105.1:0-4418 GCA_048631695.1 Calditrichales bacterium | reverse complement strand
AAAGGGGGCATAGCCCCCTTTTTAGCCGAACGACTTAATCCCGCCGGTTTTACCAACCGGCCTGAATTAAACCATGATGCGATCAAGCCTCTTTTTTGGCTGTCGTTTTCTTTTTCGCCACAGTCTTTTTCTTGGCAACCGTTTTCTTCTTGGCTGTTTTCTTCTTGGCAGCAGCTTCATCAGTCGCTTCTGCCTTAACTTCTTCCTTAGCTTCTTCCTTGGCTACACAAGCCATATCATATCCGGTGCTTAGCTTAGATGAAAGGGTAACACAAAGAATATTCTTCGTTTGATTACTTGCCTCATGGTAGGCTTCAAGATAGTGCCCGGGCGATGCTGGTGATGTAGTAAACCTCTCGGGGTCCTGTAAAAATAACTCATATGCCTCATTGGGGGTTATGTCAACCCAATCCCGATAGACCTTGTCCCGAAAGCAAATGCTAATGGGCACAATCCCAATCCCATACTGCTCCACCAATTCCTTAGTAAGGCAAGCTACGCTGTCAACCACAACGGACACCTGTTGCATCATAAACCTCCTAATGAGACAGCCATCTATGCTACCAGCTGTTGCTTAACCCGTTTTAACCAATGTTCCAGCAATGCTGGAATTAAGACAAACCCCAACATTACCACAATTAGAACCAAAAGCGCTAACAACCCGAGTCTTCCCTCAGCATAACAGGCGACCATAACTAAAGTTAGAATTCCTGATATAACTAGTACCGCTACCTTTAGCCACCGTTGTCTTAGCCGAATAAATAAGGCTACAGCTACCGCCAAAGCTAAAAAGCTCATTCCAATCCAAGGAGCAAAATTATGGACCCGCTCAAGCCAATACTCAGGGAATTTGCCCCCTGGCTCAACAACTAAAAACCAGCTAATAATAGTTGGCACGGGGAGCAACATTAAAGAACAATACAACCAATCTCTCCTTATCGTTTGAACCGTAACAGAGTATAGTAACCACGAGGCTAGCGGAATATAAAGGAGTATTGCCAACCACGACCATCCTTTAGGTAAATAAAGTAACAGGAGACCAGCCACTACTACTGGTAGCAAGGAGTAACCCAGCCAAGGGAAAAGCCAGGACGGTTTACCATGCCACCAACCATAGACAGCCATAGCCAGGACTGAGACCAGTATAATTAGTAACCAACCACTACCTCGCCACCAGTTCAGGGCAAATAGCAAGGCAAAAAGGAGGCTTGGCATTGAAGCTAATAGCGTTTGCCTCCAGGTGCCTTGGCTATGGGCTTCATATATCTGGCGAGCTACTATCTTAGCTGAACCTAAAAGCCTGACACAAGTGTTAGCTGCTTCCTCTTCAGATAATCCAGCTTCTTGTAGTTCCTGGAGCTTATCCTCAATATGCGTTTGTAACTCCTCAATAACTTCCTTCTCAGACGAGGGTTCAAGTCTCAGATTATCTCGGATACTGTCTAGATAAGAACTCAGCGAAGTTGCCAATCCCTCTACTCCTCATCAAGCACTTACTGGTTGAATAATCAGGTTCATGGCAGCTAAAAACTCCTGCCACTGACTCATTTTCGCTACCAACATACGGTTGCCTTTATTGGTAATATAGTAGTATCTCCTCTGCCGCTCACCGGGTAAGCTCTGCCACTTACCCAAGATTAAACCAGCCCTTTCCAAACGGTGAAGAGCAGGGTAAAGAGTACCCTCTTTAAATTTGAAGTAGCCTCCACTCCTTCTCTCAAGGTCTTTAATAATCTGGTAACCATACATTGGCTGCTGGCTTATTATATAAAGAAGTAAGGAATCAATGCTGCCTTTCATTAACTCACGTCTTGGTGCCATTCCAACTACCTCCTACCTCACTTAATTTAATACCTAGAAATACTAGGTATAATATAACATACATTAAAACACTTTACAACTAGGCTGAAGTTAGGTACCAGAAAATATAAGCAAGGCTTTTATTGCGCGGGAAACTGTCTAAAAATTAAGGTAGCGTTCATACCGCCAAAAGCAAAGCAGTTAGAAAGGGCTACGCTTACCTTAGTCTCTCTAGCAATATTAGGTACATAATCAAGGTCACACTCCGGGTCTGGGGTCTCATAATTAATGGTTGGTGGGATAACATCATGTGTAATAGTCAGGATGCAAAATATCGCCTCCACTGCCCCAGCCGCCCCCCACAGATGACCTATCATTGATTTATTAGCACTTACAGGTAGGTTACTAGCACGCCCTTGAAAAACGCTCTTAATAGCTCGAGTTTCAGATAGGTCACCCAAGTATGTTGATGTGCCATGGGCATTAATATAATCAATCTTATCAGCAGAAATGCCAGCATCATTAAGCGCCATTCTGATGCAACTGGCGACACCCTTCCCCTCAGGGTCTGGAGAAGTTATGTGATAAGCATCACTGTTCAAGCCATAGCCCAGTACCTCAGCATAAATTTTGGCTCCCCTATTCAGGGCAAATTCTAACTCTTCCAAAATGATAACGCCGCTACCCTCACTGATAATAAAGCCATCACGGTCTTTATCAAAGGGACGGCTTGCCTTCTCCGGCTTCTCATTCCTGGTTGACATGACCCTCAATGCATCCAACCCAGCCAAGATAATAGGGCTAATGTCTGCCTCAGCCCCGCCAGCAATCATAGCCTCAGCCTCGCCCCACTGGATAATCCTAAAGGCATCACCAATAGCATGGGTTCCAGCAGCGCAGGCAGTCACCGGGCACATATTCGGTCCCTTGACACCAAACTGCATAGCAACCTGTCCCGATGCCATATTAGCCATGAAACAAGGTATAAAAAATGGAGAAATTTGATGGTGAGCACCCTTCAACAGTAACTGGTGATTCTTTTCCAAGCTTTCTATCCCAGCTAAGGCTGTTCCTACTGATACCCCTACCCTCTCAGCATTACTGGAGTTAATAGTCAACCCAGAATCCTCCAGTGCCATCCCCGTTGCAGCTAGGGCAAACTGGATGAAACGGTCTGTCCTCTGCATCAACTTCCTGACCATAAAATCCAGCGGATTAAAGTCCCTCACTTCACCAGCAATCCTGGTTCCAAAATCGGTAGCATCAAACCTGGTAATCACACCAATGCCCGATTTCCCCTGACACAAAGACTGCCAGCTTTTCTCCACTCCTATGCCTAGAGGGGTTATCAGCCCTAAGCCAGTTACTACCACCCTTCTTTTCATATGTAACTTTTCACGTTGGAAATTAAACTTAGACCAGTGTAGCAGGTTTTACTCTCCCTGCAAAGAGATAAACTTTAAAGGTGTCACTAATGCGTTGGACGAATATTATGTTAAGTGATAGAATAGGTAAACGGCAGAGATACTGGAAGGAGGTTTAAGCTTGAAAATTACTATCGTTTACGACAATGAGGTGAAGCAACCGGGGTTAAAAGCCGACTGGGGTTTCTCATGTCTGATAGAAACTCAAGATGCACCACCTGTTTTATTTGATACTGGTGCTGACGGTTCCATACTGCTACATAACATGAGCCAGCTAAAGATTGACCCCGGTGTCATTGGCATAGTGGTAATTTCACACCCTCATTGGGACCATAGTGGTGGTCTTGAAGCTCTGCTGAAGGTCAACAAGGATGCCGAGCTTTACCTTCCCCAGTCATTCCCTACAGGAGGAATTTCAGGAAGAAAGATAACCGTAGTTAAAGAACCCCTTCAAATCCGTAACAACATATTTAGCACCGGCGAGCTTGATGGCATAGAGCAATCTCTGGTGGTTAATACCGATAAAGGTCTTCTGGTAGTAGTTGGCTGTTCTCATCCCGGAGTGGGGAGCATTCTGGATGCCGCCTCAAGATTTGGTCAGGTTTATGGTATTATTGGTGGATTCCACGGGTTTCGTGACTTTAAGCGTTTAGAAGGCTTGCCTTTCATTTGCCCTTGCCATTGCACTCAATATAAGGCAGAGATAAAGCGCTTATTTGCCGACCAGTGTATGGACTGCGGCGCCGGAGTGGTAATCGAGCTATAAGAAGCTGTAGTTATGGCTCAAGCCCAAGCCGAGGAGAATCCGAGCTTTCTGGAGATTCGGTTTCTTGTCTCACGGAGCATTGAGTACATTTGCATCCTTTATCCGCTCTCTGCTGTAAAGGACGATGCTAATACTGAAAAAAACACCTGAAATATTCATCCAAGATTTTTCTGGTGGTAGCCAGTTGCTCCGAATGGAATTTCAACAGCTCTTGGTTGGTCTTCGCTTCTAGTGAACGTAGTTGCTTCTCTGCCGCAACAAGCTTTCCATACCACGCGGGGTAGGTATCTGCATCTATGGGGAACATTTCCTGCCACAGAAAGTAAACGGTGACATAGGTTAGGCTGAGAGCAGCGAGAGCCGCCCACCTAGTTCGGGGTATGTCCTCAACACCTCCGTACCTGCACACAACTTCATGCTGCTGTGCA
>JAIWFK010000104.1:3782-4423 GCA_048631695.1 Calditrichales bacterium | reverse complement strand
TTGTTCACCAGTGGCAACAGAACCTAGGGGTTGAGGTCGAGGTACGGCAGCTAGAACCACAGCGGTTCCTTTATCACCTTAAGCAGGAGAAGGATGAGATGTTCTATATAGGCTGGATCGCTGACTATCCGCACCCACAGGATTTCCTGGAGGTTTTGTTTCATAGTGGTGCCGATAATAACTATGGCGACTATAGTAACCCTGAGATAGATGCCCTACTGGAGATGGCAGGTATGGAGACAAATATCAATCTGAGCCTGGCTTTATATCAACAGGCTGAGCAAGGACTGACTAACGATGCTGCCTGTCTGCCTTTATGGTTTGGGGAAAACTATATTCTTATTAAGCCCTACATCAAGGGGTATAATCTAAACCCCATGGGTCTGGCTATGTTAAATAGCGTCTCGGTTGAACCTCATTAGTGGCGGAGGGGGTGGGATTCGAACCCACGCTCGCCATAGGCGAGAACGGTTTTCAAGACCGTCTCCTTAAACCACTCGGACACCCCTCCTAATCGCAACGAGCAATTGCCCAAGACTATTTTATTTCCCCCCGAAATACTGCAGTGCCTGCTTAATTCTTTCCTCAAGGCTCAGGTCTGAAGACGGGGAAAGGGTGGCAACGGCTCGGTTGGCTTCGGC
>JAIWFK010000104.1:0-3772 GCA_048631695.1 Calditrichales bacterium | reverse complement strand
TTCGGCGACAGAATAACCCAGGGAGGTTAGGGCGGCTAATACATCGGTGTTTTCCTGAGCTAATTGAGCGGCCGGGGTTGTTATCCAGCCAGCACCTATTTTCTCCTTAAGCTCCAGGATAAGGCGTTCAGCCATTTTCTTGCCTATCCCTGGAACCATAGTCAGCAGGTCGGTGCTGCCGGTAGCAATCGCCATAGTTAGTTTCTCTACGCTCATAGCTGAAAGCATGGCTAGTGCCAGCTTGGGACCTAATCCCGATACATTAATCAGGTTTTGAAACAGTCCCAACTCATCAGTTGAGGCGAAGCCATAAAGGGTGGCGTTATCCTCCCTGAGATGAAGGTGAGTATATAGCTTAACCTCCTCGCCAATAGCGCCCAGTGTGCTTAAGGTAGAGGTAGGCATATATACCTGAAAGCCTATGCCGCCAACATCAATAATTGTCCAATCGCTACCTACCGACTCTAGTTTTCCATGAAGACTAGCTATCATTTTCTCCAGTTACTCCTGCTTAGCCAGCAAGCTAGCCAGGTGTGTCTCCCGCAGGTGACAGATAGCCACGGCTAAGGCATCAGCCGCATCGTTTGGCTGGGGAACTTGAGATAACCCAAGCTGAAGCCTGACCATTTCCTGAATCTGCTCCTTGGAGCTAGCCCCATAATTAGCAACCCTTTGCTTTATCTGGGCTGGGGTGTATTCATAGGTTGGGATTCCCTGGCTAGCTGCTGCCAGAATAGCCACTGCCTGTGCCTTACCTATCGCCAGTGCCGACTTCACATTCTTAGCCATAAACGGTTGCTCTATAGCCACGACATCGGGATTATGGCGTGAGATAATTCTAGAAAGCTCACTGTATAGATAGCTCAAACGCTCCCCAATTGGGGAGCGTGCTGGGCAGTTCAGGGCTCCATAATCAATCAGGACTAATTCATCATCCCGGCTCTCTATCGCTCCGTAGCCCATAATTAGTGTGCCCGGGTCAATGCCGAGTATCTTCATTGCCCTGCTAAACTGGCGTTATACTTCTCCAGAATAGAGTTAGGAAAGTCAGCATTACTAGATACATGCTGTACCTCATCCAGCTCATCTAATTTATCTAGCAGCTTCAGCATTTGTAGCGCTGCCTTTTCTTCAAGCTCAACCATAGTCTTGGGCACCATAGATAGCTCAGTCGAAGCTATAGGTAGATTTATTTGCTCTAGGGCTGCCCTGACCATCTCAAGCTCGTCAGGTTTGGTATAAATTTCTATATATTTATTCTCTACCTTAACATCCTCGGCACCACTATCAATAGCCTGTAGGGCTAATTCATCAGCATCTAATTCCTTGGTCTCTACCGTAATCAATCCTCGGGAGTCAAAAAGCCAGGCGACACAACCACTCTCTCCTAGGCTGCCACCGTGGCGAGAGAATATATTCCTTACATCTTGCAGGGTTCGATTGCGATTATCAGTTAGAGCCCGCACCAGAATAGCCGTGCCACTGGCTCCGTAGCCCTCCAGAACCATCTCTACTAGGATAGCTCCCTCTGTCTGACCGCTACCCCGCTTAATGGCTCTTTCTATATTATCTAGTGGCATATTATTATCCCTAGCTCTCTGTATAACCAATCGCAGCCGGAAGTTTGCCTCTGGGTTACTACCCCCCTCCCGCACGGCAATGATAATCTCGCGGGTCAGTTTGGTGAAAAGCTGACCACGCCTGGCATCAGTTACCCCTTTTTGATGCTTAATCGAAGACCACTTAGAATGCCCTGACATCTCTTGTTCCTCTTTTTAATTCTATCACCTTACCCCATTAGGGTCAAAGTATCAGACTTTATTGCCCTCACTTCATACAAGGTGGGGGCTACTTAGAAGCAGAACCTAGCTCTGTCTGTAAGAATGTATCACTTTGTTTCACCGGTAACGAAGGCGATGGCATATTCCTTGGAGTGGGAAAGGCTGATAGCCAGACTGGCTAACCCCAAGCTGTCAGATTGATTTTGTGCCTTGCCATGAAGATGAACTACGGGCTTACCGCTAGGGTCAGATAATATCTCAATATCTCTCCAGCCGATGCCTTTGTTCTGTGTCCCAAATGCCTTTATTACTGCTTCCTTGGCGGCAAAACGGGCAGCTAGTGACGAAGGCTTCTTGCGGCATAGACTTAGCTCTGAGTTAGTATATACTCGCTTAAGGAAGAACTCCCCCCAGCGGGCTATAGCCCTTTCAATGCGAGCTATTTCTATTATATCTATACCAACATATTGCATTACTGAATCTCTACATATTGCCAGACTTAGTTGATATTGTAGCTTTTAACTGTCGCTTTGTAAATCTTGAAAGACCACAAAAGGGAGGGAGTAATGCATTTCTGAGTGTCGGACAGAATCATAGAACATTAACAAAACGAGAACGCAAACTTGACAGGCTTATTGCTCAGTGATAGACTTTTTACTAGCCTCAAATAGTTCTACCAATCAAATAAGCTTACTTACTACCAAATTCCCCTCTTTAATGTCGTAAAGAGAAGCAAAATGTTAGCAAACCCAGAGAGTAGTAGTTCCCGACTGAAAGAGCTGTGCAGCCAGAGATTCTCGTCAAGGCGGCTAATTCTGGCCACCAATCGGGGGCCTATCGAATATTACTATACAGAGGATAGGCAACTTCGCTTACGACGTGGTAGTGGTGGTATTGTTACCGCTCTTGGTAGTCTCAGTAATTATGTAGAACTAAATTGGATTGTGAGTGCTATGGGAGAAGGAGATAGAGAGATAGCACGAAGAGCCCAGGGTAAGCGCTTTGCGATACCCTCAGTTAGTAATAATCTGTATCTCAATTTCATAGTTTGTCCTAGAAATGTATATCACAAGTATTACAGTGTCATTTGCAATCCCCTTCTGTGGTTTCTGCAACACTACATGTGGAATTCCCCCCGCACACCCAATATAACCTGGCAAGTTCATGATGCCTGGGAAAATGGTTATGTTCCCGTAAATCAAGCCTTTGCTCAAGCAGTTATTGCTGAGGTATCAGCCAATGAATCGCTACCAATAGTAATGCTGAATGACTATCACCTCTATTTAGCCAGTGGTTATATTCGGGAACAGATGCCAAACCTGGTAATTCAGCACTTTATTCATATTCCCTGGCCATCACCAAGCTACTGGCAGCTATTGCCAAGTTATATGCGGCAGGCAATCCTAGGGAGTTTATGTACTACCGATATTGTGGGCTTGCAAACAATGAGGGATGTGCGTAATTTCCTCCACTGCTGTGAAGCATTCATCCACGAAGCTAAGATAGATTATGAGCAACAGACGGTTCAGCTAAATGGGCATATTCTTCAGGTTAAAGCCTACCCGGTATCTGTTGATGTCGACGGTCTTAGGAAGCTCGTTTCTTCAGCTAGGATAAAAGAATATGAGGAGAAGTTGCGTCATCTTTGCGGAGAGCAAACCATAATCCGTGTAGACAGAGTTGAGCCCAGTAAAAATATCATCCGTGGTTTTAGAGCCTTTGATACGCTGTTGGACCGTTATCCTCAGTTTCTAGGCAAGGTAAAATTTATAGCTTTTTTAGTTCCTACCAGAACTCATCTCAAGCTATACCAGAGGTATATAGAAGAGGTCACTCAGATTATAGAAGACATAAATAGTAAATATAGGACTGAAGAATGGCATCCCATCGATTTCTTTTATGAGAACAACTACATACAAGCTTTAGCTGGCATGCGTCTGTATGATGTCCTGTTGGTAAACGCTGTTATTGATGGGATGAATCTGGTAGCC
>JAIWFK010000103.1:0-4443 GCA_048631695.1 Calditrichales bacterium | reverse complement strand
CTTCATAGCCGTGACTTTCTCAGTCGAACCAGACATTTGATAGCCTCAGCCACAGTTTGCTGAATATTCACAGTACTAGTCATATCCTCTGTCCAGGTTACGGGTATTTCTTTGATACGGTAGCCCTGCTTCTCCGCTAAAATGAGAAGCTCGGTATCGAATAACCAAGCTTGATCCTTAATCAGGGGTATAAGCTCACTGGCAACCTCTCTACGTAGCGCTTTGAAGCCGCATTGGGCATCGCGAAATGCAGTACGGAACATAGCCCTTATGAGTAGATTATAGCTCGCTGATAATGACGCTCTCTTAAAAGAGCGCTTCACTTTGCTGCTAGGGAGGTGGCGTGACCCTATAGCTATATCATATCCATCCTGAACAATGGCGCTAACCAGTATGGGAAAATAGCTAAGCTCTGTTGAGAGGTCTACATCCATATAAGAAACGATATCTGCTGAACTCTTCGGCCATGCCTCGCGCAGGGCGCGCCCGCGGCCTTTTACATCTAAGTGCATAAAGGTTACCTCCGGATATAGTGTGGAAATAGCCCGGGCTTCATCTAGAGTACCATCAATCGAGCCATTATCAACGATAACTATGCGCCAGCTATAAGAAGACATACTATCGATAAGGAATTGACGCAATTTCTCTATGTTTTCTGCCAGACACTTTTCTTCATTGTATACCGGCACAATTATGTCAATGCTACTCATAAATACTACACTCTTGGCTTATACGGCAACTTTATTTAGCTTCAGTTACCTATCCCCACCTAATTAGACTAAATATCGTCTCCACCATAAGAGGAAAAGTAATACTTTGTCAATAGGCACTACTGCCCAAATTATACTAGGACAAATGTACCTTATAAATTATCTAAGACAATTGTTGCTATAATTCCTTTACCCCGAGGTTAATTCTTTAGGTTTCCTACTGTTTCTCTTAATGACCTGAAAAATTTCTCCCTCACCCTACTCAATCGTATTCCCGTATGCTGCCTCGTGTTATTTTGCCTCCTTCTGGTAACACCCTCTTTAAGGTAGCAATACCACTTTCGGTAATAATAATTATGAGTGAATTCGTTGGCTTGACAATCTTTAACGCGGCTCTAACATTTTGGCAGTCGATTTGTCCGAAAACGACCGCTAAATTACAGGCGATAATGCGCCTGCCTTTCGACAATGGTTTCTCTATTATGATAGATTATGATTAAATATGCATCACTAAAAAAGAACATCTGAGGTACTGAGAATTTGCTTAAAGCAATGACTTCCACTACTGGCAGGTTATTACAAAAGCTCAAGCATAGGCCGCTCTTTATAGTTCTTATCCTCATAATAATCTATGCCACCTACTTCTCATACTACACTATTCTTAAGCACCAAACCTTCAACTCGTATGCCTACGACCTCGGCATATATATGCAGTATATGTGGACAACGCTCAACGGTCATGGCATATTATCCGCTCCTGGTGTGGGGGCCTCCAGTTTCGGCTTACATTTCCAGCCAATCCTGTTCCTTATCTTGCCACTATATGCCATTTCCCCTCGAGCTGAAACTCTATTGGTATTACAAACACTCGTTCTGGCTCTGGGCGCCCTGCCCATCTACTGGTTAGCCAAGGATGAGCTTGGAGCTAAATTTGGTGTTGCCTTCGCCGGGCTATACCTTCTTTACCCAGCGCTGCACGGGATTAATAGCTTTGATTTTCATCCTGTGGCCTTGGCTATACCTATCCTGCTGTTTTGCTTTTATATGTTCAAGAAGAAGCATTATAAACGAGCCATAGTATTAGCTGTTTTAGCGATGATGTGCAAAGAAAATGTGGCTTTAGTAGTTATGTTCATAGGTTTCTATTGGCTCTGGATAGAGAGGGGAAGAGGTACTAGCAGCTTGGACTGGCGGAGTCAGCTCAGGAGGCGAGAGGTAATTTATCCACTGTGTCTGTCATTATCCGTGGTTATATGTTTCGTGCTGGCAGTTTATGTCTTTATTCCGCACTTTAATTCAACAGGTGAATATCCCTTTTTTACTCTCTATGGCTATAACAATATCTTAGGAAATCTTTTCGCTAACTTGCATATTAAGCTGTGGTATTTGGTTTTCCTATTTGGCCCATTACTTTTCACCTCGTTACTTAATCCTCCAGCTCTTCTAATTGGTCTTCCTATCTTTGCCCAAAACCTTCTCTCAAGCCGTAGTGCGACATATCAAATTGGATTTCAATATCCAGCTCTACTTATTCCTTGGCTGTTTATCGCCAGTATTTATGGGATTAAATGGCTATTGACAACACAAGGTAAGAGTATTGAAACTATCCGTAACAAATTCCTCTATATATTGCTGCCTTATGCAGTAGTTATGGCCCTTCTGTTAAGCCCCAGCCCTATAGCCTTACGTCAGATTATGCCCCGATTAACTTCACACCACACAAACCTACAACAGGCGATAAGCCTTATTCCAGAGGATACTTCAATATATACCCAGAATAACCTTTTCCCTCATATCTGCCAACGGTTGCATGCCTATACTAGCCTGCCATGTCCGGTACTAGATTTCTTCGAGTTTTACGGTGGCAACTATGATTATATCCTAGTAGATTCAGCAAGCGAACAGTCTATACTCGAGCGGGGCAATGCCGAAAGCCTGGAAAGGTTGAAGAGAGAGTATGGGATATATGCTCAGGGTGATGGCATATATTTATTTAAGAAGGGTTATGATGGAGAACCCTTAACGCTAGGTGAAAAATAATTCGGTGCCCAATTTACTCATTAGTCATTCCCACTTTGGTATCGTCTGTTTCTGTCCTGGCAACATAAAAAGTGTAGTAAGTCGAGACTACGAGGAACATTTTGATTTCCTCATTTTGCCGCCAATCTACTTTAGTCCAATAGCCGACGAATATATAGTGTATTCAGACCATTGGTTTAATTGAGCATTCTTGACTACAACAATACTATTACCTTCTTCATATTGCCTTTAATAATAGTATATAGTACACTTCAATTGATACCAAGAGGTAATCATAGCGAAAGTTAGATAAATGAAAGCTTTAATATTGTCAGGGGGCAAGGGCATCAGGCTTAAGCCTCTAACTAACACCACAGCCAAGCAGCTTCTTCCCATTGCCAATAATCCAATTATATTCTATGTGTTGAATCAAATTAAGGAAGCCGGCATCACTGACATAGGCATGATTATTTCCCCTGAGACTGGTAACTTAATAAAAGAGGCCGTGGGTGATGGCTCAAGGTGGGGTTCCCGAATCACTTATATCTTGCAGTCTGAGCCTGCCGGGCTAGCCCACGCGGTAAAGACAGCAAACGATTTCCTGGGTAGTTCCCCCTTCCTCATGTTCCTTGGCGACAACCTTATCCAAGGAGGGGTAAGGGATTTTGTCTCAGAATTTACCCATTATGCCCCTGACGCCCTTATTCTGCTAAAGGAAGTACGTGACCCACGTCTCTTCGGCGTTGCCAAAGTTGATAAAAATGGTGAGGTAACTCACCTTGTGGAAAAGCCAAAGCAGCCCCAGACTAATCTAGCCCTGGTCGGCATGTATCTCTTTTCCCCTGAAATCCACGAGGCGATAGCCCAGATTAAGCCATCGTGGCGAGGGGAACTGGAAATCACCGATGCTATTCAGAAACTGCTGGATATGGGCAAGAGGGTTAGAAGCCACGTACTCAAGGGTTGGTGGCTAGATACCGGGAAGAAGGATGACCTTCTGGAGGCAAACCGGGTGGTGTTAGACGAGTACCTCAGCCGAAATGTAAAAGGGGAAATCGATTCTACAAGCCAAATAGTGGGAAGGGTCGAGATCGAAGAGGGGGCAAAGGTGGAAAACAGTACTGTTCGCGGTCCTGTCTCCATTGCAGAAGGGTGTAAGATTAGGGATTCCTTTATAGGACCTTTCACCAGCATAGGCAGATGCACAGTAATAGAGAACTCATGCGTGGAGCATTCAGTTATCTTAGATAATTGCCACATTTGTGGTATAGAGCGGCTCGAGGATAGCCTATTGGGAAAAGGAGTCAAGCTTAAGCAAGGGTCAGAGCCAAGCAAAGCTATGAGGTTTTTCGTTGGGGATGATGCTGAAGTTGAGCTATAAGGGGAACTATAATGAGCAGACCCCCGGTAACAGGGGGAGCTGGCTAAGACCTGAAGATATAAGGCAAACCTGGCGGATATTTTGCTATAATACTGACTACAGTTCGGAAGAAGTGTTAAAAAATGAGGTTATCGCCACCGGAAGGACTGTTTACAGCCGCTAGAAAGATTGGCACCCCAAGCATCCTTCGGCAAATGAATAAGCTAACTAAACCAAACCGGTCAACATTTCCAGCACCAGATATGAAACGGAGCCAAACTATATAGGCTGCACCACGATAATTAACTTATTTATGAGCTATATAAACCCTCTAAAGATGGTGATTTACCAGTA
>JAIWFK010000102.1:0-4518 GCA_048631695.1 Calditrichales bacterium | reverse complement strand
ATATATATGCTTGTCTCGTCTCCAGCGGACACCAAGGTTTCTCCGTCAGGAGTGAAAGCGATAGAGCGTATCCCCTTTTCGTGACCAACGAGTGGTATCGGATCCGCAACGAGATCGGCCATATCCCAAAGGAAAATCATTTGGTCGTCGTCGGCTGAAGCGAGAGTCTGACCGTCCGGGCTGAAGGCAAGGCACTGCCACCAACCCACTGGGAAACTATGGAGTATCTCAAGTCCCTTGGCTTTAAGGTCAACCCCAATAATAGTCTACTTAACGATATTGAGCAGGTTGAAGAATATCACCGAACCTGGAAAGAGAAAAAGGAAAGCCTCCCCTATGAAGCTGATGGCATTGTGGTCAAGGTAAATCAGCTTGACCTCCAAGAACGACTGGGAAACATCGGTCATGAGCCTAGGTGGGCTATAGCCTATAAGTTCCCTGCCATCCAGGGCACTACCCGCCTAAAGGAAATTAAAATAAGTGTGGGTAGAACTGGCACCCTCAACCCCTATGCTATCTTAGAACCAGTGTCAGTAGGAGGGGTAACCATTAAGCAGGCAGCCCTACACAATGAAGATGACATCAGGCGTAAGGATATTCGTGAAGGCGATTGGGTTTATATCCAACGAGCTGGCGAGGTGATACCCGAGGTCATCGGACCCATCGTAAGCAAGCGCACAGGGCAAGAAAAGGAATTCAGCCTCCTGGAAAAGACTTTTAACAGTGACAAGCAACGCCCGGCGTGCCCGGTATGCGGGGCTGAGGTGGTTAAACCCGAAGGCGAGGTTATGTACTACTGTTCTAATGCCGCCTGTCCCGCCCAGGTTCAAGAGCGACTAGAGCATTTTGTATCTCGAGGGGGTATGGACATCAGGGGGATAGGCGAATCGCAAAGTGCTATGCTTCTAAAAGAAGGGCTAGTTAAGAATGTTGCTGATTTATACTACCTTAGGGAGAAGAAGGAGCAGCTCCTAAATCTAGAGAGAATGGCGGAGACTAGCGTAACCAATATCCTCGATGCCATTGACAAGAGTAAAGATACAACACTAGCCAGGGTTATCTTTGCCCTGGGTATACGCCACATTGGTGAAGAGATGGCAGAGGTTCTAGCCAAAGAGTTTACCAGCATCGATGAACTGGCTAATGCTTCTAGAGATAAACTCATGTCCATCCCCACTATCGGACCCAAGATTGCCGAAAGTATTATTATTTTCTTCCTGTCGGAAGAAAATAAGGAAATTATCCAAAGACTAAAGGATGCCGGGGTTAACCCGAAAGGGGAAAAAGCCAAACCTGAAGAGTTACCTTTGGCTGGACAAGAGTTTGTCATCACTGGCCGGCTAGAAAAGTTCTCCAGGCAGGATGCAGAGGCACGGATAAAAGCCCTCGGCGGCTCAACTGGAAGCATTGTCACCAAGAAGACAACATACTTGATAGTAGGTGCCGACCCCGGCTCAAAGCTAGCCCGTGCCCAGACACTGGATATCAAACAGCTTAATGAAGAGGAACTCCTTCGTCTCCTAGGAGAGACAACTTGATATGAAGTTAATTGTAGGTTTGGGGAATCCAGGGCGGGCTTACGCTAATAACCGCCACAATATAGGCTTTATGTGTCTTAACCATTTCGCCAGGATACAGGGCATCCGATTTAATAAAAAGCAAGGAAAAGCCCGAACTGGCACCGGTGAGGTAGTTGGCTGTAAGATAGTAGTGGCTAAACCACAAACCTATATGAACCTGAGCGGAGAATCGGTTAGCCGCCTGATAAAGAAATTCGATATTAAGCTCAATGACCTCCTTGTTATTCATGATGACCTTGACCTTCCCCTGGGTAGAATTCGCATTCGTAGTGGCAGCAGCTCTGGTGGACACAAGGGAATTGATTCCATCATCAATGTGCTGGAAAGCCAGGATTTCCTTCGCCTTCGGGTAGGTATTGAAAGACCCACTAAAAACGAGGACACCACTGAATTTAGTGATGATGAAATTATTTCCTATGTGCTTAGTGATTTCACCCCTGACGAAAAACAAGCCACCACTAAGGTCATACCCAAAGTGAGTGAAGCCATCCTCTGCCTCCTCACCGAAGGTCTGACCGCAGCTATGAATAAGTATAACTAACTCTCTCTCTTTGGGTAGTTTTTTATGTCATTGCGAGCCTCTTTTTTCTGTCATTGCGAGCCCTTCGGTTCATCCTTCACCCTTTGGTTCATCCTTCACCCTTTGGTGAAGGATAAAGGATAAAGGGCGTGGCAATCCCAGTGATAGGGCATTTCAAGAGATTGCTTCGGCATCCTTCTGAGAAGGACGCCTCGCAATGACGAGAGGGTGTGTGCTTCGTGATAAAAAAAGGGGAATCAGTCGTCATTAATCATATGAACGAGTACGATTCTTTGCCAATATTTAGTATTGAGTGATATAATCCCAGTAATTACTGAAGTAAAGGATTTGCGAAATGACAAACAGAAAGAGGTTCATCGCCGTTATTGGCGGTAGCGAACCTTCAATGGAAGAAGCTCAGTTGGCTGAGACTGTAGGTCGTGAGCTAGCCAAGCAAGGGGCTATCTTAATTTGTGGTGGTATGGGTGGGGTCATGGAGGCAGCTTGCCGAGGAGCTAGCTCAGAGGGTGGGATAACTATCGGCATCCTACCCGGGGATAGCCGCCAAGCGGCAAATCCCTATGTCCAAATTCCTATAGTTACCGGTATAGGCTATGCTAGAAATATCGCTGTGGTCAAATCCGCCCAGGCAGTTATCGCTGTTGGGGGCAGCTATGGCACCCTGTCCGAGATAAGCTACGCTCTACAAAGCGGCATCCCTGTTATTGGTTTAGATACCTGGTCATTATCCAGAAATGCTCAGCAGGATAAGTCAATTATCCTCGCTCAAAATGCAGTTGAGGCAGTAAATACAGCTCTCAATTTAGCTACAAAGTAGTAGCCCTGGCAGGCTTAAGTTTGGAGAGAAAAATGTCAACTATTGAAAGCATTAAAGCCAGGGAAATCTTAGATTCCAGGGGCAACCCGACCCTAGAGGTCGAGGTAAAGCTAGCTGACAGCACAACAGGTCGGGCGGCGGTGCCGTCTGGAGCCAGCACCGGTAAGTACGAGGCAGTAGAACTCCGAGATAGAGACAACTCCAGATTTAATGGAATGGGCGTCCTTAAGGCAGTAACTAATGTTAATGAACATATCGCTGCCGCTATAATCGGGATGTTAGCTACTGACCAGGCAGCTATTGACCATAAGCTAATAGAGCTCGATGGCACTGCCAACAAATCACGCCTGGGAGCTAATGCCATCGTGGGAACATCACTAGCCGTGGCTCACGCTGCGGCTAATCACCTCAATATGTCACTATACAGCTATCTGGGCGGGGCAACCGTTTATAACTTGCCGGTGCCAATGATGAACATTATAAACGGGGGCAAGCATGCCGCCAATTCAACAGATTTTCAGGAGTTTATGGTGGTGCCCGTTGGAGCCAGCAGCTTCAGTAGTGCCCTTCAAATGGGCACCCAAGTTTACCACTGGCTAAAAAGGGTGCTTAAGGATAAAGGACTGAATACCAATGTCGGCGACGAAGGAGGCTTTGCCCCTTCCTTATCCTCAAACAAACAGGCAGTAGAGGTAATTCTATCAGCTATTGAAGGAGCCGGCTATGAGCCAGGTAGAGACTGCTTTATTGCCTTAGACTCAGCAGCCAGCGAATTCTATAAAGATGGTCAATATATCTTGGCTAGAGAAGGAGTTTCGCTTAGCACCAGCGAAATGGTTGATTATTATGTTGAGTGGGCATCAAGCTACCCAATTATTAGTATTGAGGACGGAATAGCAGAGGATGACTGGGATGGCTGGCAGCTCCTGACTCAAAAATTGGGAGGCAGAGTCCAGCTTGTTGGCGATGACCTCTATGTTACCAATGTAAACCGCCTTAGCCAGGGCATCAACCTAAAAGCATCTAACTCTATTCTTATCAAACCCAATCAAATCGGCACACTCACCGAAACAATCGCTGCCATTAAGATGGCACAGCAGGCAGGCTGGACAGCAATCGTAAGTCACCGTTCCGGTGAGACTGAAGATACCACCATAGCCGACCTGGCTGTAGGCTTGAATACAGGTCAAATTAAAACTGGTGCCCCTTGCCGTTCAGAACGCACGGCCAAATATAACCGTCTCCTCAGAATAGAAGACGAACTTGGGGGAAGTGCCAGCTTTGCCGGGATAAGTGCCTTCCACAACTTGAAGCTATAAGTAAATGAACGAGTAAAATCCTAAAGAGTGCCTGTCGTAGAGAATACTACCTACCCTGTTAGTTACTATACAGCAAGAAAGAACCTGTTAAAATCTAAGGAGGTGTAAAATGACTACCAAAATTGGAATTAACGGCTTTGGACGAATCGGACGGCAGATCTTTCGCATCGTCTGGGAAGATGACGATGTGGAGATAGTGGGCGTTAACGACATCACCGACACCCAGACGCTGGCCCATCTCCTCAGGTACGACTCGACCTA
>JAIWFK010000101.1:0-4529 GCA_048631695.1 Calditrichales bacterium | reverse complement strand
CCCTGAACTTGCCACGGAGTAAGTCTTCCGAGAGTTTATCTTCAACCATATCTTGAATCACCCGGCGCAGTGGTCGAGCCCCAAAAATCTCGTCATAACCCTTTTCCCCCAGAAAATCTTTAGCCGCATCGGTTACTTCTAGCTTTATATGCTTCTCCGCTAGTTGCTCGGTTACTGAAGCTAGCATCAAATCGACTATTTCCCGGATATGCTCTTTGGTCAAGGAATGAAACACAACCACACCATCAACACGATTGAGAAATTCAGGGCGAAAGGTCTTCTTTAGCTCGGCAAGCAGCTTCTCCTTCATCCGCTCATAGGATTCCTGCCGAGTCTTAGTCTCATCATGAACAGTGAAACCAATAGTAGTACCTTTCCTGATTAGCTCAGCACCAATATTGCTGGTCATAACAATAATACTGTTACGGAAATCAACCCGGCGACCCTTGGCATCAGTCAGGTGACCGTCATCAAATATCTGAAGTAAGATATTGAATACGTCAGGGTGAGCCTTTTCAATTTCATCCAGCAGTATGGCACAATATGATTTACGCCTTACTGCCTCAGTCAATTGCCCACCTTCCTCATAGCCAACATATCCTGGTGGGGCACCAACCAGTCGGGCTACAGCGTGTCTCTCCATAAACTCAGACATATCAAGCCTGATTAGGGCATCCTCACTGCCAAACATAAACTCAGCCAGGGCTCTGACCAGCTCTGTCTTACCGACACCAGTTGGACCGAGAAAGATGAAGTTACCTATAGGGTGCCTCGGGTCTTTGAGCCCGGCTCGGGCTCGCCTTACCGCCTTAGATACAATATTAATTGCCTCATCCTGACTAATAATACGCTTATGTAATACCTCCTCCATATTAAGCAGGCGGCTGGTCTCATCACCAGCCAACTGCACCACTGGAATCCCGGTCCACATACTAACTACTTCAGCGATGTCCTCAGCAGTTACCACCGGCTTCTCTTGCTCCTGTGCCGCATGCCACTCTTCTTCCATCCCCTTTATTTTCTCCCCAATTTGAAGCTCCCGCTCGCGCAGTTCAGCCGCATAATCATACTGCTGGGTAGCTAGGGCAGCCTCTTTATCCTTATGCACACTATCCACAGCCTCTCTGGCTTCCTTCAAGGTAATAGGTATAGTCCTAAATTTAATTCTTACCCTTGACGCCGCCTCATCAACCAGGTCAATAGCCTTGTCCGGCAGAAAACGGTCAGGTATATATCTAGCAGCTAATGTAGCCGCTGAACTCAGTGCTTCATCGCTTATGGTCAGCTTGTGATGCTCCTCATAGCGCTCCTTAATTCCATGCAAAATCTCAAGAGTTTGCTCCACAGAAGGCTCTTCTACCAAAATAGGCTGGAAGCGACGCTCCAGGGCCGGGTCCCGCTCCACATGCTTGCGGTAGTCATCAAGGGTAGTAGCACCAATGCACTGCAATTCCCCTCGCGCTAAAGCAGGTTTGAGAAGATTGGCGGCATCAACCGCTCCCTCAGCCGCCCCAGCACCAACTATAGTGTGAAACTCATCAATAAAGAGCACGCAGTTGCCTGCGGTTTTTATCTCATCAATAACCTTCTTTAGCCGTTCTTCAAATTCACCCCGATACTTTGTCCCAGCTACCAGGGCTCCTACATCTAGTGTTATTAGCCGTTTTCCTTCTAGGGTTTCAGGAACATCGCCGGCTACAATGCGGTGGGCTAATCCCTCAACGATTGCTGTCTTCCCCACCCCTGGTTCACCAATCAGAGCTGGGTTGTTCTTGGTTCGACGGCTTAGTATTTGAGTTACTCGCTCAATTTCATTAACTCGCCCAATAACCGGGTCAAGTTTCCCGGCACGAGCCGCTTCCGTCAGGTCAATACCTACTTGATCCAAAACAGGGGTACGACTTGTGGTACGAGCAAGCCTAGACCTAGGCGCCCCTTGGCTGAGTGTGTGAACAATTTCAGCCCGTACCCGCTCAATGGTGATACCAAGACTGTCTAGTACACCAGCGGCTACCCCCTCCCCCTCACGCAACAAGCCTAATAAAAGATGCTCAGTACCAATATAGTTGTGACCAAGGTGACGTGCTTCATCTATAGCCAATTCAATGACTCGTTTAGCTCTGGGAGTAAGCCCAATCTCACCAATATTGGATTTCTCACTGCGCCCAATAATAAATTCCACCGCCGAGCGCACCTTACTCAAGCTTATGCCTAGATTGTTCAGAACCTTAGCTGCCATTCCCTCTTCCTCTCGCACCAAACCAAGTAAAATATGCTCTGTGCCAATGTAGCTATGGTTGAAGTGCTGAGCCTCTTCCTGAGCTAGGGTGAGAACCCGGCGAGCTCGCTCTGAAAATTTTTCAAATCGACTAGTCATCTCTCCTCTCTGGAATTTCCTCCTCCATCATACCCAGCACTGCTATTATGATTATTATAAAGAATCTATAATCAAAGGTTATAAGTTACTTAAGCCTCCTGGCAGTGGCATATTTTCCACAAGGAGTTACCCCCTCAGTATCGTCTGCGCTGGGGCGTTTCACTTCCGTGTTCGGGATGGGAACGGGTGGTTCCACCTCGCTCTAACCACCAGAAGGCTATCATCAGCGCTGCCATTTAATAAATTGTAACAACATTATAACACACTATCGGGCATAAAAAAAGAACCCAAGCCGTAAACTTGAGTACTTTATTAACTAGTACCTACTCTCAAGCAGGTCAAGCCCTCGTTATTCACGGTACTATTCGGTTTTAGTTGGTGGTGTCATTGCGAGTCCTTCAGTGGAAGGACGAAGCAATCTCTTTCTTGTCTACTTCACCCCCTGTATCCCCCTCTCCTTCAAAGGAGAGGGGGAATATAAAAAGAGAGGGGCTAGCGCCCCTCTGTAAATATACCCCCTTCCCTTCACCATCCTTCTATAGGAAGGACCAAGGGAAGGGGGTCAGGGGGATAGGTCCATCTTAGTCTGGTTTATGCTTTGACACGCTGCCGAAGACGTTCCAGTATCCACATTCGTGCCAGTGTAGTTGGACCAACACCCAGCTCTCTCGCCTCTTCCCTCATCTGCTCCCACTTGTCAGCAGGAAGCCGAACCGGAATTACCTTGTCCAGAGGTTTCTTCACCTCTACATGCACGACCTCGTCGGTTTCTTCCCAGGCATCACCCTGCTCTATTTTCTCCACTGCTTTGTCTATATCGGTCATCTCACCTTCCTCCCACTGATTTGCTGTAGAGCCGTCTCTCGCTATCAGTCATTTCTCTTGCGGTAACTATCTTCCAGACTCCTCTTCCCAGATTAACCAGTACCACCAGGATGCAGCGTCCGGCAGCTGTCTGGCCGAAAAGTTTGTACAGCCCTTCCTTGCTACGCCTAATATGGTGTGTTTCTGATAGACAAACCTCCTCCACCTCTTCGAAAGAAACCCTGTGCTTGGACTCAATCTTGTCCATTATGTGGTCATCAATTTCCAGGGCTTCGATTCGCAGCATAGGGACTTTTCCTTACTGTATAGTAATGTATACTACTTGTATACACTTTGTCAAGCTATCGAATATTAAAACTCCCGTAAAAACAAAAAACCTATGGCAGTAGAAGCACCACCATAGATTTCTTTATTAGGCTAATATCAACTCTGAAACAGGTCAAGCCCTCGACCATTAGTACGGTTAAGCTAAAAACATTACTGCTCTTACACTCACCGCCTATCAAACAAGTAGTCTACTTGTGGTCTTACCTCTCGTAATAAATCACAAGAGCAGGAGATATAATCTTGGGGTTGGCTTCGCACTTAGATGCTTTCAGCGCTTATCCAAACCAGACGTAGCTACCCAGCGATGCCCCTGGCGGGACAACTGGCACACCAGAGGTCTGTCCCTCTCGGTCCTCTCGTACTAGAGAGAGCCCCCCTCAAATCTCCGGACGCCCACGACGGATAGAGACCGACCTGTCTCACGACGGTCTGAACCCAGCTCGCGTGCCGCTTTAATGGGCGAACAGCCCGACCCTTGGGACCTGCTTCAGCCCCAGGATGCGACGAGCCGACATCGAGGTGCCAAACCTTGCCGTCGATGTGAACTCTTGGGCAAGATAAGCCTGTTATCCCCGGGGTAGCTTTTATCCGTTAAGCCACGGCCCTTCCACTCGGTACCGTAGGATCACTTTGCCCCAGTTTCCTGCCTGCTCGACTTGTAAGTCTCACAGTCAAGCCCCCTTATGCCAATGCGCTCTACGAGTGGTTTCCATCCACTCTGAGGGGACCTTTGGGCGCCTCCGTTACATTTTGGGAGGCGACCGCCCCAGTCAAACTACCCACCAGACACTGTCCCCTAGCTTGCTCTAGGGTTAGAGGCTAAACTCACCAAGAGTGGTATTTCAATGATGGCTCCACCGGGGCTAGCGCCCCGGCTTCAAAGCCTCCCACCTATCCTACACATGATGAACCCAGACCCAGTGCCAAGCTATAGTAAAGCTCCACGGGGTCTTTTTGTCCTGTCGCGGGTAACCCGCATCTTCACGGGTATTTCAATTTC
>JAIWFK010000100.1:0-4568 GCA_048631695.1 Calditrichales bacterium | reverse complement strand
AGTCTACTACTGTATCATGCAGGTTTTTTAAAATTTCCTTAGTTCTCTCCTCAGTAATAGCCAATTATTACCTCCTTTTTGTTTTTTAATAAAATATAGGCTTTCCCCTGTCAGCTACGTCCTACATATTTCACCTCCCTTAATTATATGGATGGCGTCATCTTCAACAATATAACTATGAGTCCTTTTAATAGAAAACCATAGACGCCCAGTCAACCCCCAGAAATAGGTTGACCAAATTTTAAGTTTAACAGGTTCACTATTTTTTGTCAATACCTTGTGCCCATAGTGTGATTCTATACTGAGCCTTGTGGAAAATGTGGAAAAGATGTAGAAATTAATGAAGTACCAAGTATATACTGAGATAAGTGCAAAAAATTTTCATGTCTTCCGCCAGTGAACACACGACTAAAATCATACGCCTTAATTTTTTCACTATATAAAATCGCTGCTTTCATAATCTTCTGGCTTATTTGACCACTTCAAAGATAGCCACCAGCCCATGTCCGCATCCCCACCCCTGTTGAAGCCCCATCTCTAGCTCCCTGAGACAATAGCCCAATTGGAACTCAACCAGGCTTGCCCGGGGATTACCCATTCCCATTTTGGCTGCTGCTTTCATTACGCCCTTCATGGCACGAATTGCCCTCCTAAGAGGCAGAGGCATCTCGGCCAATGCTTCTGGGAGTCTGCTTTCATCAAGTAGTGCCTTGGTACAGGTTACGAGGTAGTTCCAACAATCAGCCAGCCGCTGGTAGTAGGCGTTTACCTCAGTGAATCCATCCATAGGGACATAGTGAATCAATAGCTCATCTAGATTAGTGCACAGGTTAGGCTCAAAAAGAGAATTGACCAATCGGCGCAGGGGTTGACAGTGGGGATTATACTGAGCTGTGTCAATGTGACGCCCCACGAACGAGGAGCGGTCAGCTAGCTTACGCAATACAATGTTACTTCCTAGCTTCCTTCTAACCTGGCGATAAATATATAGAACTTCCTCACGCCCCATAATCCTTAGTGGGAAATAGGTCAGCTCGGGCTGCTTCATACTATCACCTGAGTATATGTAAGAGATAGCATAGTCCATCCACTGGTTATGCTCAAAATCCTTTGTCCATAGCGTCTGCCACTCATAAGAGTAGCGCCCCAGCCAATCAATTATAATAAGGGCACCATCTTGACTCTGCCCAGCAATGTTGATAAGCAATTCTATAGTCTGCTCATCGGTGTTGTGCGATAGCGTTCCGTAGTTGGCTAAATACAGGTCATAGGGTTCTTCGCTGGAGAAATCATAGTCATTAAAATTCGATTGAATGAAAACCATATTCTGTTTGTCACCATAAATAGCCTGGGCTTGCTTTAATAGCCCCTCGTTTACATCAATTCCTTTATAAAGCTCAATCATATCAGGTTCTATAACCTTTGTGTCATGCTCTAAAATCAAGGACTTGCTGTCATTGATGCTGGTGACGAACTCGAAGCCATCCCCACTGCCGCATCCTATATCCAGTAGGCGAAGCCTTTCGCCACGTTCCCTCTTTCGGGCTACCAGCCGCTCCAGATACGACCTGAAGTAAAGACCAAGCCCTTCATCCTCCCAGAGGCGGCGTACATTATCGTATTTACCCAGAAGCCCAGTGGGTTTCTGATAGAGTCCGCTTTTAAGCGCCTCATTGTAGGCATCTATCTCACTCATGTCTCCCTCCTCAATCGTTTACACCTGAACCCAGAGATTCCACCAGTGCTACTGCCTGAAAGCCGTCAGCTCCATAGCCATCAGCACCTATGCTTCGAGCAAATTCATCCGAGACAGCAGCTCCGCCAACGATAACCTTCACCTTATCCCTGAGCCCGCTCTCGGTGAGTGCTTGAATAGTGTCTCCCATACGCATCTTGGTGCTGGAAAGCAAAGCAGACAGCCCCACAAACTGAGGCTTTTCTTCTCCCACTGCAGTTACGATAACCTCAGTGGCAATATCATTCCCCAAGTCCTTGACCATGTAGCCTGCCCCTCGAAGTAATATTGACATTATGTTCTTCCCGATATCGTGAAGGTCTCCCTTTACTGTAGCCACAATTATTTTTCCCTTAGCCTTGATATTACTCTTGATTAGGTGCGGCTCCAATATATCCATAGCTGCGCCCACAGCTTCAGCCGAGGCTAGCATATCCGGAAGAACATACTCCTCAGTCTCAAATTTCTGCCCTACTATGGTCATACCATTAGTGAGTCCCTTTGTTATTATATCCACCGGACTAATGCCCTGGGCAAGGGCTTGCTTGGTAAGCTCACTAACTCCAGGCTGCCCTACTAACCCCTCATCAAAGCCCTCATCCTCCTGAGTTACCCTTCCCTGAATGACATTTTCCTTAATACCTGCCAGTATATCTTCTATCACAATTCACCTCTAAGTCTATAAATTTTTTAATCTAGTCAGCAGCCCGGGCACTTCCTGGAACACCTTATCCCTGACCTCACTATCTATATGGGATGGCGGCAATGACAGAATCTCCTCCATCTTCTGCCTCGCCCGGATGAGTGTCTCGTCTACCATGTCTTTACCCTCAAAGGGATACGGGGGTGCAATCTCACCAGAACGAAGCGCACTCCGCACAAACCGAACATATAGCTTGTGGGAGGTGCCCATGACCTTACGTATCTGCTCCAGACATTCCGAAATCCTGCCAGCGGTTACCATCGGCTGCCTAACAAATCTCTTTACCATGCTTATGTGGGTATTATCCAGCACCGCCTGAACGGGGCAGAAGGTATTAGTTCGCTCCAGAAGACCAAAGGCATAGTGAAGATATTGTGGGCCGGCAAGTGTTACCAGAATGTGGGAAAACAGCCTCTCCACCGAAGCCTGTATCCCCGGCACCTTTACATCGGAGATGCCACCGGTAGAATAGCATGGCAAACCGTAATATCGCGCCATCTGGACACAGTCGATGTTATACTGGTTGAACTCAGGGGCTCCGTAGGAGTCATAAAGGTCATTCATCCGCGCTCTTACCGGCACACTGCCATATAGCACAGGAGCACCCTTGTATACCATTTGAGTTAGGGCTATACCCACCAGAACTTCAGCATTAATCTGAGCAACCATACCCTCTTCTCTAATAGGAGCGGTGGAGCCGCCCTGGGGGGAACTGGAGATGACCAAGGGAATACCCCTCTTGACTATCTCTATCGCCTTTTGCGTGGTATCATCCACGAGCTGCAGCGGGCTTTTCACCAAGCATGTGATAAAAGAGATGATGGGATTTTCCCTGAACCTGTCCTCCCCACCGGCTATGATGTTGACCATCCTGGCAACATTATCTAGCTGACTGAGCTGCGTAAGTCCGGCCATTACATGCTTGGTGGTGTTGTTTAAGGAGGCAAAGAACTTGTTAACATCCTTATTATCATCGTTTATATCATCGTCCTGAATGTTAACCGTACGCAGGAAGCTATCCCAGGAGTCCAGATGTTCACAGAGACACGCCGCCTTAGCTAGCCTGTCTACAGTGCCTTTTTCTACTCTGAATACGGGAAATTCAACCTCAATGCCTGGGTTACGCTTACTGATAAAAGTTTCCACATCCACATCCAGCCAATTGTTAGCCTCTGAGCCTGAGGCAAAATGCACCCTGGGCTCGTGCCCATCAAGGATGAGACAGTTATTCTCATCCCGTGCTCCCAGCTTAACAACCTTCGGTGCTGCCTGGACTCCATCGTTGATTACCTTCTCCGGTATCTTAAGAAGCCAGCAAGCGACACTTCCTTGATGAATGGACAAAACCTCAGCACCACAGTCGCCAAAGAGCTCAGCGGCATTGCGGTTGAAACACACCACCCCAGGGTCAGTCAGTATAGCCAGAGAAGCCCGGTGTATCTGTTCCACCTGCTCCAGCTTGAGTCTCTGGTAGGGTTCTACTAGTATACCTTGTCGTGCCACTGTATCCCTCCTAATCTACTAAAATGCCCTTCCGTTGAGCCCTGGTATATCTCCTACACGAAGGGTCCTTACCCGTAAGCATATCAGCCACCTTGATAAAGCTCATCATTTTGGCGTCAAGTGGATTTAAGATGACGGCATCGAGTCCAGCGTGGGCTGCCATTAGCAGGAAGGCACGGTTGACCAGCTTCCTCTTGGGTAGTCCATAGGAAATGTTGCTCAAACCTAACACGGTCCTGGCAGCCGGATAGCGATATTTAATCTGCTCCAGGGTCTTTAGTGTAACCAATCCCTGGCTGGAATCCACAGCGATGGGAAGTATCAGGGGGTCGAAAAATATGTGCTCCGCCTCTAAACCAAACTGAGTCAAGTGCACCATTATTTGCTCACAGGCAGCCAGACGCTCTTCAACACTGCTAGGTACCCCGTTCGCTCCCATAGCCAGTGCTACCAGCCAGGCTCGATGCTCGGCGGCTAAAGAGCCAATAGATGCTAGCTTCTCAGGCTCAGCAGTAACTGAATTGAGCATTAGCCTTTCACCACGGTATTTGCGCAGTGCCGCCTCTATAACACCGGGGTTATCAGCATCAATAGCCAGCGGCTTATCGGTAACTTCCTGAACCACCT
>JAIWFK010000099.1:0-4615 GCA_048631695.1 Calditrichales bacterium | reverse complement strand
CGGAGGTCCCGGGGTTGGCAAGATTAACGAGCGGGGGGTTGAGATAGCCAAAGAGGACAGCGCTAAAGTTGTCGATGCGATAAGAGTTATCCCACGCTTCCTGGAGTCAGACGCCTTTCTGCTGGTTGCCAGTGCCGCCGGCGGCACCGGCTCCGGCGCAATACCGATAGTGACGCAGTTGATAAAAGAGCGCTATGCGGATAAACCGGTCTATAACCTTATTGTCCTCCCCTTTGAACACGAGGAAAACAATGAGGAGAGGACTGTCTATAATACCGCCACCTGTCTGAAATCAGTCAATTCGGTAGCCGATGCGGTGATTCTTGTTGACAACCAGAGGTATATCAGAAAGGACTCCTCAATCAGAAACAATATCGCCGCCATCAATGCGCTAATAGTGGAACCATTCTACAACCTGCTCTGCGCTGGTGAGGAGAAAAAAAGAAAGCACATCGGGGCGAAGACGCTTGACGCCGGGGATATACTGCAGACCCTGTCAGGGTGGACGGTAATCGGCTATGGCAAATCACCGCTCCCTCTCTTCGCGCCATTCCGGCAAACACGCAACTTCAGGGATAAGAGCACCGAGACCCACAAGGGAATCCAGGCTATGGATGAGGCCTTAAGTGAGCTATCGCTTACCTGTAACCCTCAGGATGCCAACCGTGCCCTGTACCTTCTCTCCGCACCGGCCAGGGAAATGAATATGGACCTGGTCAAGGAACTGGGTAACTATCTAAAAAGTATAGTCCCCGAGGCTCTGATAAGGGATGGCGATTACCCCAGGGAAAAAGGACTGATGGATGTAACTGTAATCCTTTCTGAACTCAGTGAAGTGGGGAAAATCAAGGATTACTATAATACTTCGACCTCTTTTATCCAAGAGGTTAAAGAGAGAGAAGAAGACATTAAGCGTAAGATTGAAGGGGTGGACGAGTTATCAAAGGATTTACCCTCGCTACTATAAATTAATTAGCCAACTAAAATTGCCGGCTTTATGCAATTAGCTAGATGTAATAAAGCTGGCTTTTTATCACTACCGTTCCACCATCGCTTCACCAATTCAATATTTATTTATTCCAAACCTCTGATTTCGTTCATATAGACCAAGGACACTATGTTACTCAGAATGCGGCACACTATATCCTCGCTTCCATGTTATTTTGAGCCGAAGGTCGCCAGACTGCGACTCTGTCCTTCTGGGAAGGACTCTGTCGAGCGTGTCAATCCCAGTGGTGGGATATTCCTGGAGAGTGCATCGGTCGCTCTCCAAGTTGAGCCAAAGGCTACACAAGGCGAGTCTGCGACCTAGGCGACAGAGAGATGTGTTATTAAAGTATGGATAAGCATAACCTCTTTTGGAAAATAAATAATAAGAGTATAATAAAAGCAAACTAAGATGGCATCTCAAGTATTTTATCGTAAGTGGCGACCCCAAACTTTATCTGAGGTAGTTGGGCAAGAACAGGTAACACAAACACTAAGCAATGCCCTCACTAGTGGTCGCGTATCTCATGCCTACCTTTTTTGCGGTCCTCGGGGAACAGGTAAGACTACTACCGGGCGCATTTTGGCCAAGGCGGTGAATTGTGTTACCAACGGCAAGGGTGAACCATGCAATACCTGCCACATTTGCCAGGCAATAACCGAGGGTAGAGCTTTAGATGTAATAGAAATTGATGCCGCTAGTAATACTGGGGTTGATGATATTCGGAGCCTCCGTGAGAAGGTCAATTACGCTCCAAACCAAGCTCGCTACAAGGTCTATATAATAGATGAAGTCCATATGCTTAGCACTAGCGCCTCAAATGCATTGTTGAAAACCCTCGAGGAACCACCCTCTCATGTCATTTTTATCTTAGCTACTACCGAATCCCACAAAATCCTGCCTACCATTATGTCAAGATGTCAGCGCTTCGACTTCCGCCGTATCTCCCAGGCAGATATAATTTCCAAACTAACCGATATTTGTAGTGCCGAAGACATCCATATAGACCCAGAAGGGCTACGACTTATTGCTAAGGTCGCCACCGGTAGCCTGCGAGATGCTGAGAATCTGCTTGAGCAGTTGACCACCTACTATGGCTCCGAGATTGAACTCCGCCAGGTTCAGGCTATGCTGGGCATCACTGGAGACTGGCGAGCCAAAGAACTGGCTAAGCATATCTTAAATAAGGATATTTCCGCCGGGATGACAACCATAAATAGTGTCAACAGCGATGGTCTGGATTTAAATCAATTCAATCGGGAGCTGGTGGAATACCTTAGAGGACTTCTACTAATAAAGACTAGCTCTGAGGAAGCCATAGACCTTACTACCGAGGATATAGCTGAACTTAAGGATATAGCCGCTAAAGTCTCCTTACCTCAGATATTGAAGGCAGTCAAGCTCTTTGGTCAGCTTGAGCTTGGTTTTAACTCGCCTTTGGCGAGCTCTACTTTACCCATAGAGTTAGCCCTGGTTGACTATGTCCTGCCCACTGAGGAGGAAAAGGAGGGCAGTACGATACAATCTGAATATGAATTTAGTCAGCCGGCGGAAGCAGCTCCTCCACCAGCCATTCCAGCCAAGCCTGAGCCAGCTAGTGCGCCCACACCAACAGCACCAGAGGTCGTCACTACTATCACCCCACCACAACCTGGTAGTGAAATTGAACAACTGCAACTACACTGGAGGCAAGTTATTGATGAAGCCCCAGCCAGCACTAAAAAGACCTCCGCCATCGCTATTCTTAGAAGTGCTGGCATTAAACCGGTGGCATTTGAAGACGATACCATAGTCCTGTCCTTTAAATATAACATTCATAAGGAGAATATGGAGAAACTAGAAAATCAACATGTTGCTGAAGAAATTATAGGTAACTTCCTGGGACATCCTTGTCATGTGCGCTGTATTTACGAACCAGAAGATAACCACCTGGTCAAGGCAGTCCTAAAAATGGGTGCTCAAATTACTAATGTGGAGGAGAAATGAATTTATCTATGATAAATCAAGCTAAAGAACTTAAATCAAAGCTAGATAAGGCCCAAAAAGAGTTAAGCAACACTATTATAGAAGTAAGCTCAGGCAAAGGCGCGGTTAAGGTTACCATGACCGGTCAGCAAGAAATAAAGTCAATAGAAATATCACCAGAAGTGATAAACCCCGATAAGGTACAAAATCTGGAAGAACTAGTGTTCAAAGCGGTGAACGAAGCCATTACTAAATCTCAAAAACTGGCCGCCAAGCAGCTAAAGGGGTTGACCGGCGGTCTTAGAATTCCAGGACTATTTTAATATAGCGAGGCTGTTTATTTAGGGTAGATTGGAGGGGTGATAAATGGGGTTCCCCGCAAAAACTTCATTTTTGCGGAGTGGAAATCCCCTGGTGAAATCCCAAATTCCAGGCACGAAATCATAAATAAGCACTACTGACCAAAACCATAATAACCAAGATGCTTTTAAGTTTTGAATTTTGAATTTAGAAATTAGGTTTTTTTTAATTGGGAGTGAGGTCGATAAATAATTATTGTAATATAGTTAAGGAGCACCAGCGTTGAATCAAAGTCTCACCTCTACCGCCGAAGCAATAAATAAGCTCATCCAGGAGCTTAACAAACTACCTGGCATCGGGCCAAAGAGCGCCCAACGCCTTACTTATTACCTGCTGCGTGCCCCTGAAGAGCAGACCAAGCTGCTAGCTGAAGCCATCTTATCGGTAAAACAGAAGATCAAGCTATGCTCCGTTTGTTTTAATGTTACTGAGTCTGACCCCTGTCTCATCTGCCGCAGTGACCACCGCAACCACACTAAGATTTGCATTGTGGAACAGCCACAGGACATTTTAGCTCTAGAGCACACCGGTATTTATAACGGTCTTTATCATGTGCTCCACGGCTCCATCTCACCTACTGAAGGGGTAGGAGCCGACGATATTAGAATCAAAGAGTTCATGAGCCGGTTACAGAGTAGTTCAGTAGACGAGGTCATTTTGGCTACCAATCCCAATCTTGAGGGTGAAGCCACCGCTATGTATCTAAACAAACTCATTTCCCCCCTGGGCATCCGGGTTACCCGCCTCGCCCGGGGACTGCCCTTCGGCACCGAACTGGAATACGCCGATGACGTTACCCTGACCCGGGCCATCGAGGGCAGACAGGAGCTTTAGAATCCAGGGTCGTTCATCAGACTCATTATTACCTTTTCCAATACTGAGGGATGACGAAAGCTTCAGCAAATTACCTATGCCACTTATGATAATGAGGTCTTTGGCCCAAAAGGTCATTTATCAGAGGGTAGTTTGAAGGGGTGAAGCCCCTTCATTCAATTCTTCACCCCTCTTCCTTCCGGGAGAGGGGGACACAGGGGGAGAGGGTCAACCGAATAAGATAAAGAAACGGGTTAGGTAAACAACGCATTTGTCTATAAACAAGTGAGTACAGTGATGATAGAGCATAAAGAGAATATAAACTCAGATTTTGAGGGAACGATTATTGATATGGAGACTATCGGTGAATTTGACAACCGATATAACGACTCAAGGCGCTATAAGAACATTGAGACAGTTATCTTTGGGTTTATAAATAAACACCGTCTTTATCAGAAATTGTTTTAGCGAAAAATTCCTCTTCTGAAT
>JAIWFK010000098.1:0-4643 GCA_048631695.1 Calditrichales bacterium | reverse complement strand
CATTTTTGAGCATCAACAAAAGTCCAGAAGCAGTAGGTATCTATGTCTTTGGCTATCTCATTTTCTTTGGCTTGATACTCAATGCTGCACTAACAACACCGCTATGAGGGTTTGATTATTATATTGACCTCACCCCCTTAATCCCCCTCTCCTTTTAAGGAGAGGGGGAGGAAATAATAAAGAGGGGCTGGCGCCCCTCTTAAACACCCTCATATTGAGTTACCCTATGAAAGGGGGGGAGAATAGCTTGTAAAATAACCTCCCGGAGGTAAATCTATGAACAGGATTAAGGTTTTAGTAAGCTTAATAATTGTGTTAGTAGTTGGATTGACCACTACTGTTTATGTGTCAGCAACTCCATCAGTAAATTTGGAGCCGAGAAATGGTGATGTATTTGACGATTGGGAAATATGTAGAACTAGAGCCTTTGGTGAAGATGGTTTTTATCAAATAACCGAGACCACTTTCCGTCCGGTTATAGCTTTTGAGAGTATGGGGGAGAATGCTGACCTGGCCTATAGCTTGGGTGAGCAGATTGCTGGAGAATATCCAGACCAACTACAGAGGGCTAAGCAGGTATTCTATTTTGTCCGGGACAGAGTAAGATATACCCCTGATATAGACCAATTTAAATATGAAGAATTTGCCCTAAATGCGGATGAGCTGGCTAATACCATTGTTCAAAAGGGACTTGGTCGTGGTGATTGTGAAGATAGTGCTGTGCTATTGGCGGTTATGTACCAAGGTGCCGGATACCGCTCAGCCATAGTGGTTGGCGGTGGTCATACCGCAGTATTGGTCTATCTACCTGACTATAACAAGGCAACCACAGTCTTTGCACTGGAGGGTGAGCCAGGCTGGGTCTGGGCTGAGGCAACCGGTAAGAATAATCCTTTGGGATGGGTACCCAAGGAGTTTATCAATGTTGAGGTGGCGGCATACGAGATAAAAGCGGAGACTATAGCTGCGGCGAAACCGGCCGCGGCATACTCGACTGCTGTTGCCGCCACAGGCAAGACCACCTCATCCCAGCCCTTCCCATTTTTCAGCATAATTCTGTTGCTGTGGTTCCTGCCTTTATTCAGGAGAAGAAGGCGTGCTCGCTAATGCAAGTGAATAAAACGCTAGAAAGTACCATATTGCATATATTTGCCTCTATGTGCTAGAATAGTCTTGATAGTAGGTAGTGTTATTCTTCATAGGAGGTGTGCCGCATGGTAATAGCCAAAGAATGGTTCACCATACAAGAAGCCGCTGAATATCTATGTGTTTCCAAGAGGACCATTTATAAATTAACTCAGGAGGGTAGACTGCCTGCCTTTCGCATCAGTCGGGAGCGTCACCGCCGATTTCGCAAGGAAGACTTGGACAAAGTGCCCCGGCTAGGTGAAGATACCAAGAACTTAGGGGCGTTTCAAACGCTAACAGCGAGAGCCGATCCTGTGTTGGCCCAACTCTGGGACAACGAAAAGGACGCTGCCTATGACCGGGTATAGCCGAGGAGATGTGGTCTTAGTCAGTTTTATATTCGATGACGAGACTGGAGTTAGACAAAGACCAGCGGTGATAATAAGCTCTGATACTTACCTTCGTGGGCGAGATGAGGTCATTATTGCAGCCATCACCAGCAGAACGGATAGGGTATTAATAGGCGACCATCTTATTGGTGGCTGGCGGCGAGCTGGTCTCTTGTTTCCTTCGGTAGCGACTGGAATTATTAGAACTATAAAGCAGGGTATGATAGCCCGAAAGCTTGGAGCTGTGCCTCGAGCTGATATGGGAATCATAAATGGGAAATTACGAACGGCATTAGATTTGGGCACAACGCAAGCCTCGGAGCCTGGCTAGCAAGACCACCTTACCCCATCCTCTTTAAAGATGTGATGTTGAAAACCATCCCCCTCCACTTACTTGCTGTGGCTACGAACTATGGACTATAATATTGACGAATAAGCTAAAAGAGGGTAGGTAAAGTAGATGGAGCAATATGGACTGGACAATATTCGCAACCTCGTTTTGTTGTCTCATTGTGGCGCCGGCAAGACAGCACTATCAGAAGCAATTTTGTTTACTGCTGGGGCTATTAGCCGTTTGGGCAAGGTTGATGATGGGGCTACTACCTCAGACTATGACCCTGATGAGGTGAAGCGCAAGATTAGCCTTAATTTGGCTCTGCTTCCCTGTTACTGGAAGGGGGCTAAGATTAATCTTATTGATACCCCTGGTTATTCCGACTTTGTTGGCGAAGTCAAGGCAGCGATACGAGTTAGTGAAGGAGCAGTAATATTAGTCTGCGCTGCCTCTAGTGTTGAAGTTGGCACTGAACAGGTGTGGGCATATAGTGAGGAAGCTAACCTGCCTCGTCTTGTCCTGGTTAATAAGATGGACCGTGAGAATGCTAACTTCTACCGAACCGTAGATGAACTTCAATCAAAGTTTGGCTCCAGGTGCCTCCCGGTGCAGTTACCTATAGGCGCCCACCACGATTTCCAGGGGATAGTTGACCTGATGGCGATGAAAGCCTATATCGGGTCTAAAGCTGAGGAGGCTGAAATACCATCATCAATGCAAACCCAAGTTGATTCATTCCGGGAGAAGCTGATAGAGGCAGTAGCTGAGGTTGATGATAGGCTCATTGAGAAGTATCTGGGCGGTGAGGAGTTTAGCCCTGAGGAGCTTAGTAATGGTTTGCGCCAGGCAATAATAAGTGGCAAGATTGTCCCTATTCTGGTTGGCTCAGCCCTGCAGAATATAGGGATTAACTGGTTAATGGATGCCATATATAATTATCTGCCATCCCCTAAAGAGCGAGAGGTGATTATTACTGGTGATTCAGCTAAACAGGCGGTTGAGCCTAGTCAGGATGCTCCCTTAGCGGCTCTGGTATTTAAGACTAGTGCTGACCCCTATGTCGGTAAGCTTACCTACTTTCGGGTTTATAATGGTGTCATTGATAGTAATTCTCAGGTGTGGAACGCTACGCAGGACGGGGTAGAGCGTATAGGTCAGCTATTTATTTTGAGAGGCAAGACCCAGGAGCCGGTATCTCAGCTCAGGGCTGGAGATATGGGGGCAGTAGCCAAATTGAGCCTAACCAGCACTGGGGATACATTGTGTAGTCGGGATAAGCCAGTGAGAGTTGAGCCTATTCTATTTCCTGAGCCGGCTTTTAGTGAGGCAGTATATCCTAAAACTAAGGCTGATTTAGATAAGCTGGGAGCGGCATTATCCAGGCTATCTGAGGAAGACCCTACCCTTCGGGTACATAGGGATGCTGATACCAGTGAGACCATTTTATCAGGAATTGGCGAGACTCACCTTGAAGTGGCGGCAGAGAAGATGATGCGTAAGTTCGGTGTCGGTGTTGAGCTAGAAATTCCCAAGGTTCCATATAAAGAGACTATTACTATACCAGCCAAGGCTGAGTATAAGCATAAGAAGCAGACAGGAGGACATGGTCAATTTGGGCATGTCTTGCTCGAGCTTGGGCCCTTACCTCGTGGCAGCGGTCACGAGTTTGTTAGTAAGGTAGTGGGTGGCCGTATACCAAGGAATTATATTCCGGCGATAGAAAAGGGGGTTAATGAAGCCATTCAGGAGGGAGTGCTGGCTCGTTATCCCGTTGTTGACATAAAGACAACCGTATATGACGGTAGCTTTCACCCGGTTGATTCCTCAGATATATGCTTCAAGATTGCCGGGGCGGGGGCGTTGAAGAAGGGATTATCCCAGGGGCAACCTATTCTGCTGGAACCAATAATGAATATTATTATAACAGTTCCTGAGGACTTCACCGGTGATATTGTTGGTGACCTTAATACCAAGCGAGCCCGGGTGCAGGGGATGAATCCTGTGGATGGAAACAATGTTATTGAGGCGCAGGTGCCACTAGCTGAGGTTTTGCGATATGCTATAGACTTGAAATCAATAACTCAGGGTAGAGGCAGCTATACTATAGAGTTTAGTTACTACGAAGAAGTACCATCCCTCGTTACGCAGAAGATAATTGCCACAAGACAAGCCGAGAAGGGTTAATCCTACCCAGCCAGAAGCTCTTTTATCTGGCTACTCAAAGTAAGAACCAACTGGTTATTCTAGCCTCAGAGCATTTCTATGTTGCTGAGCCGCAAGCCAAAGGGAGGATTAAGAATAAGGTCAAGCAAACCTGTAAGCCGAGTTCTGTACTCCGAAATATCGGAGTGGTGACCATCTATCTAGCCCTGATGTTACCATCAGGGTCAAGCGACCAACCCGGGGACTAGGCCGGGCGTCCTTTTGTCCCTCTATTTGGTCTTGCTCCGGATGGGGTTTACCCAGCCGACTGGTCTCCCAGCCGCTGGTGAGCTCTTACCTCACCATTTCACCCTTACCCTTCAGCCGAAGGGCGGTATGTTTCTGTGGCACTTTCCGTAGGGTCACCCCTCCTGGGCGTTACCCAGCATCCTGCCCGGTGGAGCTCGGACTTTCCTCCCTTCAGAGAAGGGCGGTCACCCGGTTTACTTGACCTACTTATACTGTAGAATACAAGGAATTATAAGTCAACTTTAAACCCTATCCCCTTTATCCCCTTCCCCTTAGCAAGGGGAAGGGGAAATGATTTATTTAGAGGGGCTAGCCCCTCTAAAATTCTCTTTGGTTATTTT
>JAIWFK010000097.1:0-4729 GCA_048631695.1 Calditrichales bacterium | reverse complement strand
AAAGGCGCTTACATTAGCCGTAGCTCTATCATCAAACCTCATACCGATAGCAATGAGGACATCAGTAGCATCAACTGCTAGATTAGCGTAAGCCATGCCATGCATACCCAGCATACCAAGACTCAGAATATGAGACTCAGGGAAACAACTGATGCCCAGCAAGGTGGTAACTACCGGTATTTGCGCCGTCTCCGCTAGCTGCTTAAGCTCAGCATAAGCTCCAGAGATAACTACCCCCCTACCGGCAATTATAAGCGGTCGCTCAGCTTCATTTATCAGCTTGGCTGCTTTCTTAATTTGTGTCGAATGCCCCTGAAGCGTTGGCTTGTAGCCAGGTAGATTCACCTGGCTTGGGTAATGAAATTCCGCCTGCTCTACTTGAACATCTCTCGGTAGATCAATAAGCACTGGTCCAGGCCGACCACTACTAGCCAAATAGAAAGCTTCCTTCACTATTTTAGCTAGTGAACCCACATCAAGGACAATATAGTTATGCTTGGTAATAGGTAGAGTGATTCCGGTAATATCTATCTCCTGGAAAGCATCCTTGCCAATAAAGGGTCTGGCTACCTGACCAGTTATAGCTACCATAGGAACAGAATCAAGGTAAGCATTAGCAATCCCGGTTACCAAGTTAGTCGCACCTGGACCAGAGGTAGCTAAACACACGCCTACCTTTCCTGTAACCCTAGCATAGCCATCAGCGGCGTGGGCAGCCCCCTGCTCATGCCGCACCAGAATATGGCGAAGCTGAGGATATTGAGTTAGGGTATCGTAAAATGGTAAAATAGCACCACCAAGAATACCAAACATAACCTCTACCCCTTCTCTTACCAAACTTTCACATAGAATCTGAGCGCCAGTCATTTTCATAGTAACCCTCCTATCTGCTTTCATTTCAATAACAGAGAGACCCTCCACTTGGGAGGGTCTCTCGATTCTTTTGGTTTTTCGTCTTCTATTACTTGGCTAACACTTTGCGGCATACCCTCCCAAGTGTGACTGAGTGAGCAAGTTAAGAACAACAATAACATTTACTTGGGAGATGCCGTAAGCGAACATCATACCTTCCGCTGTCTCCTTCGATGATAAACATAGCACAAAAAAATATAGCCTGTCAAGCGTATGTGCTCGTACATATGACTAGTGACACATAACCTCCTTTCCATAATACTCTTTCCACATTTTTATTGCCACTGCTCTATAAACTCCAGGGGAATTAGATGCCTGAGCCCCGATATAGCCTTAATACACTAAAAAGCTCTTCTATTATTTTGAGGCACTTCGTAATTTTACCAGACAAAACGAGCCTCAGGCGCTCGGTCATACTTTTATCATCGGTCATTTTGCATATAATCCCCTTCACTGACGAAACACAGCTCCACTGCTAGCTGAGCATACCTTTTCGGCATAATATCTGAGATAGCCTGTTTTAATTTGAGGCTCAAACTCGGCAAGATGAGCCAGCCGCTCATCTATCTCTTCATCACTGAGCTCTACCTCAAGCTTATAATTTGGAATGTCGATCTTGATTATATCACCATTGGTTAGGGCAGCAATAGGTCCTTTACTGGCTGCCTCAGGTGAGACATGGCCAATAGCAGCACCACGAGTTGCCCCCGAAAAACGCCCATCAGTGATAAGGGCAACCTCCCTATCCATACCCATACCACTTAGCAGAGCGGTAGGCGTGAGCATCTCTCTCATCCCTGGTCCGCCCTTTGGGCCTTCGTAACGGATGACTATTACTTCACCCGACTTTATACTACTACTCATAATTGCCTCTGTAGCCTCTTCTTCAGAGTTAAAAACCCTGGCTGGTCCTTGATGAACCAACATCTCTGGAGCTACTGCCGCCCTCTTTACCACCGCACCCTCTGGTGCCAGATTGCCAAAAAGGATAGCAATGCCCCCCGTAGCCGAGTAGGCATTGGTAATGGAGCGTATAACCTCCTTATCTACAACCCGGCTATCAGCAATAATCTCAGCTACTGACTTCCCCGATACCGTTCTTACCCCCAGATTCAATAACCCTTGCAGCTCCTTCATCACCGCCGAGATACCACCAGCATGGTCTAAATCCTCAATGTGATAATCCCCAACTGGGCTCAACTTACACAGGTAAGGAGTACGTTGGCTTATCTCATTTATTAGTGACAGGGGAAAATCAACCCCTGCCTCATGAGCTATTGCCATAAGATGCAAAACCGAATTGGTGCTGCCACCCAATGCCACATCAACGGTAAAGGCATTATAAATGGAGCTCCTATCTATTATCTCTCGGGGACAAATATCGTTAGCCAATAGCTCCATAACCTGCTCTCCAGCCTCCTTAGCTAGCTGATATCGTCTGGCATCAACAGCAGGAATAGTACCATTGCCTACCAACCCCATACCCATAGCTTCAGTAGCACAATTCATCGTGTTGGCAGTAAACATTCCAGCACAGCTACCGCAACCGGGACAAGCAATCTGTTCCAACCGTTCCAATTCCTCCTGAGTCATCTCCCCTGTAGTTACCTTACCCACTGCTTCAAACACAGAGCTAAGGTCAACCTGTTTAACCCCATTGCTACTACCCAGACGCCCCGCCAGCATAGGTCCACCACTAACGAAGATAGCCGGTAGATTCAGCCTTACCGCTGCCATAAGCATCCCAGGAACTATCTTGTCACAATTAGGGATAAAGACTAAAGCATCAAAGGCATGAGCCTCAGCCACTGTTTCCACTGAATCAGCTATTAGCTCCCGACTGGGCAGACTATATTTCATACCCGGGTGGTTCATAGCAATGCCATCACACACAGCAATAGTATTAACCTCAAAGGGAACACCACCTCCACTTCTCACCCCCGCCTTAACTGCCTCAGCAATATCTCGTAGATGTATATGTCCCGGCACAATCTCGCTGAAGCTATTAATAATACCTATAAAAGGCTTACCCATTTCCGCCTTAGTGCAGCCTATAGCATGCAATAACGACCGGTGTGGAGCACGCTCTATGCCTCTCTTAACAACATCGCTCTTCACAATCTTACCCCTCCATAGCCTTTATCTTATTTAGCCGGCGTAAGTGTCTTCCGCCTTCAAACTCAGAAGCTATAAAAGCATTAACAATTTCACTCAGTGTATCTGACTCCTGCCCGGCAGCTAAACAAAGGATATTAGCGTTATTGTGCTGACGAGCCCGGCGAGCACTATAGACATCACGACACAGCGCAGCTCTTATCCCCTTAACCTTATTAGCGGCAATACTCATACCAATACCGGTATCGCATATTAAAATACCACACTCAGAATTACCACTGGCTACTGCTTCACCTACCCTTTCGGCAATATCTGGGTAGTCTACCGGGTTGGGGTCATAACAGCCAAAGTCCTCATAGCTATGATTAGCTTCAGCAGTCAGCCCGATAATAAATTGCTTGAGCTTCAGCCCCCTATGGTCACAGCCAATAGCAATATGCACTACCCTAACCCCCTTCTATAAACGTAGTGCTCCCACATACTTGCTTTAACTCCTCCCTTGATATAGCGCCTTCCCGTAAAATAACCAGCTCCTCCCCGATTACATCAATTATGGTAGACTCTCTACCGCCCGGGCATCGTCCACCATCAATAACTAAATCTATCTTATTGCCAAACTGAGAATAGACCTCCTCAGCCGTCAAGGCGCTTGGCTTACCACTCACATTAGCACTTGTGCCGACAATAGGTGCCCCCAGACCTTGGGCAAGGGCAATCGGAATAGGATGGGCCGGAACGCGAACAGCTACGGTTATGCCTCCGGCAGTAATAATGTCAGGAACTGAGTTAGACTTATGTAAGACTATGGTCAAGGCGCCGGGCAGGAAATTATGAGCTAGAAGCCAGGCAATCGGCGGCACCGGCTCAGCCACCTCACCTATCTGTGATATGTTAGCTAGAAGCAGAGGCAGCGCTATATTCCGCGGTCGTTCCTTTACACTATAAACTCGCTCCACAGCCTGTTGGCTGTTAGCCCAAACCCCCAGACCATAGACAGTATCAGTAGGAAAAGCAACAAGCCCGCCCTGTTTGAGAATGGAAATGCCTCGCTCTACTTGCCGTTGGATAGATAAAGACAGCTTATTGTCCATTGCCCTTTTCCCTTGACGACAGTATATCACAGTGTTATGCCACAGCCAAAACCCTATTCTAGCTTTTCAGATTCTTGGTGGGGGTTGGAATCGAACTAACGACCTTCGGGTCGCTGACACCATACTATCCTCAGGGCGAATCCCTTAGGGGAGAACCTTTCGGCCACTCACCTTCCGACCTAGTTTATCTGTAGGGCAAACGCCAATACAAATCCTTACCGATAGAGTACGAAGAAATCAGACCTCTCCCGGTACCTTGACTACTTTTCACCGCGCATACTCAGCAAAGTACACCCGTGTCAACAGCACCAAGCAGTAGTAAACAGTAGCAACCTTGTATAACGCCCTGCCATCAGGGAATGAGGTGGAATTCACCCTGTTACGGAAGAGTAAAAATGTTGGAGTAACATGGCTAGTACTAAAACGGGGCATTTGCTGAATTGTCTAACAAATGTATGCTATATCGTAACTGGTTAGATGTCCTGCAGTCTGCACATATTGATTATTGGCAATTTGGGGTGTAGAATTACTGTAAGTCGGTACAGCTGAGATATTGCGTTGTTATCAGTGATGTTGCCGTTTGTCTTGAAGAGTGGGGATGAGTGATATTG
>JAIWFK010000096.1:0-4733 GCA_048631695.1 Calditrichales bacterium | reverse complement strand
AGAAAACTGAATGTTATAGGGCTTACTGGTGGTATTGGTAGTGGCAAGAGCACGGTTTCTCAGTTTCTGGCTGGGCTGGGTGCGGTCATCCTGGATGCGGATAAGGTTGGGCATGAAGCCTTCAAACCTGATACCGAGGCGTGGCATAAGGTAGTAGCTGCCTTTGGTGAGCAAGTTCTTACCCCCAATGGTTATATAGACCGTAAGAAGCTCGGTGACATAGTTTTTAACAATACTGATGCTCTAGCCCGGCTAAATCAGATAATGCACCCCCGAATGTATGATATAGTGAAGGCTCAGCTTGAGGAATACCAGCGACAAGGGGTGGATGTGGTAGTGCTTGAAGCTCCCTTACTTATTGAAGCTGGCTGGACTTCATTAGTTGATGAGGTTTGGGTTACTGTAGCCTCTGAGTCCACGGTGTTAAGGCGACTTGAGCAATGCAGTGGGCTGTCTGAGCAACAATCTTTAGCTCGCATTCGCTCCCAGCTATCTTCAGAGGAACGAATAAAGTACGCAAATGTGGTTATTAATACAGATAGTGACCTTGATGAGCTAAGAGCCAAAGTAAAGAAGCTATGGCACGGGCTACATATCCGTAGGACAAGGGAAAGTTGAGATTTATTGCAAACGCCTGTTGTCCTCCCACAAAAGCTTCACTCAACAATTGCCGAAGGTTTGGGGTAAATTCCCAAGGACGGGTGGATGGGGAAAAATTGATTGCTAGACAGTCTCAAAGTTAGAATTTGACACTTCACTATAGTAGTTGGTAGAATATCTTGGTTTTGGAGGCAGAAGATTTACGCTATTATTGAAACTGGTGGCAAACAGTATAAGGTAAGCCCGGGGCAGACTATAGATGTAGACCGCCTGGATGTAGCCGAGGGCAATAGCATTGAGCTAGACAGGGTATTACTTATTGCTGGTGATGATAAAGAAATTGTAGGCACGCCACTTGTTAATGGGGCAAAGGTAATGGCCACATCGCAGGGGGAAGGGAAGGGCAAAAAGATTATCGTTTTTAAGTACAAGCCGAAGGTGCGTTACCGTAAGAAGACAGGGCACCGTCAATTTTATACCAGGTTGACTATTGATAAGATAGTGGAGCCAGAAGGCTTGTCAGCGCAAAAAGAGGTGATTCAAAGTGGCACATAAGAAGGGAGGCGGTAGCACCCGCTTAGGTCGAGATAGTAAAGCCAAGCGGCTTGGTGTTAAAAGATACGCTGGGCAGAAGGTAAATGCAGGGACTATATTGGTTCGCCAGCGTGGTACACGCATTCACCCCGGCAACAATGTGGGTGTAGGCAGAGATTATACTATTTATGCCTTAATTAATGGCATAGTCAAATTTGAACCTACCAGCAACAACAGGAGGAAGGTTAGCGTTTACGCTAACTAAATGGTGTGAAAGATAAGATTCATCCTAAGTATTATACCGACGCCGAGGCAACTTGTGCTTGCGGCAATAAGTTTATCACCGGCTCCACCAAGAAGATACTAAAGGTTGAGCTGTGCAGTAAGTGTCATCCTTTCTTCACTGGAGAGCGGAGGGTAGTGGATACTGCCGGTCGGGTAGAGCGGTTTAAGCGACGTTACCAGCGGAAAGGTTAAGCAGATATAATTTATGGAGACAGGAGCGGGTTGCTGCACCGCTCCTTTTTATTTCTGGTGCTGAAAGCCCTATGGAATTTTTTCAACATACGCAGCACACTATACCAGTTCTCAATTTCCACTGGAAAACTGCATTTCTCAATGGTCTATTAGGGAGTTTAATTGTGGCAAAGAGATTTTATTATGGGGGACAGGCAGTTATCGAGGGGGTAATGATGCGAGGGCAGAAGGCTATGGTAACCGCAGTCCGTCGTCCCAGCGGCGATCTGGCTATAGATGTCCAACCATTAGCTACCATATATACTAGTAGGTTAAGAAAAGCCCCATTAATACGGGGCATCATTGTTTTAATTGAGGCGATGGTTTTAGGTATTAAAAGCCTGCTCTATTCAGCTAATGTGTCTCTGGAGGATGAAGAGGAGAAGATTTCGGGGGGACTGGTTTGGGCTATGGTGGTTGTTTCACTGACCTTTGCCGTCGCCCTGTTCTTTATGGCTCCCCTTTTCCTCACCAAGTTGCTTGACCCTTATATCCATTCATCACTGGTATTTCACCTGATAGAGGGCTTTATCCGACTGGCTATTTTCATTGTTTATCTTAAGCTGATGACACTGGTGCCTGACATCAAGCGGGTATTTGCTTATCATGGTGCTGAGCATAAAGCGGTAAATGCCTATGAAGCGGGGGTTCCCCTGGAGGTGGAGGTAGTCAAGGAATATGATACTACTCATGTCCGTTGTGGTACCAGCTTTCTATTTGTGGTATTAATCATCGCCATCATCGTTTTTGCCCTGGTTGGTCGACCGGCAGTATGGTTGATGGTACTATCACGAGTTCTCCTTATCCCGGTTATTGCTGCCCTCGGTTATGAGTTTATCTATTTTGGAGCTAACCATGTTAAAAATGGCTTGGTCAGGGCGATTATCACTCCAGGGTTGTGGTTACAGTCATTAACTACGAGGGAACCTGATGATAGTCAGCTAGAGATTGCCCTAACGGCATTAAGCAAGGTAATAGAAATTGACCAATTTGAGGAGGCGACATAGATTTCTTTTTTCTGGGGAAACAATTCCTATCTGATTAGCGCTGATTAGCTTTGATTTGTTTTTCTAGTTATGTCAACATCAAGGCTCTACATCTTGTTTGGTTAGCTGTTGAAAGAAGCAGGTCTTATTACCAGTGTGGCATACTGGACCTAGTGGGTGTCCCTTTACCAGAATGGTATCGCTATCGCAATCCTTCCACACTGAGCGGACTATGATACGATTGCCTGAGGTCTCACCCTTATGCCATAGCTCCTGCCGGCTGCGACTATAAAACCATGCTTCACCACTGGACAAAGTTCGGCGCAGTGCCTCCTCATTCATATAAGCTAGCATGAGCACCTCACCGGTATCATCATCCTGAGCTATAGCCGGGATAAGTCCCTTTTCATTAAACTTTAGATTATCCATTAACCTCACCCCCTTTATCCTTCACCTGTGAAGGATTTATCCCCCTCTTTTGATAAGGGAGAATGAATTATTTATGTAAGAGAGATGAAGCCTCTCCTTCCCTCTCTTTTAAAGTAGATAGGGCAAGAATTACCTCCGAAGAGACTTCGCATCTTCAATCTTCACCAAGCAGTAATCACCTTCTCCTATTTTGCTAAGGCGGCTAGCGCTTGTTTCAGGTTTATATCCCCGGTATAAAGTGCCTTGCCTACTATGGCAGCCTCTACACCGAGTGATTTGAGCTTTTTAAGGTGCTCCAGCGATGAAATACCACCGGCAGCGATGATGGGTAAACTGATTGTATTAACTAAGTCAGCGATAGTAGCAAAATTTGGCTCAGTGAGGGTGCCGTCACGGCTAATATCGGTGTAGATGAAACGCTTCACCCCGAGCTTAACCATAGACTTGGCGAACTCTGTAGCCTCTAACTCTGTTCTCTGACGCCAGCCGTGTGTAGCTATGCGTCCCTGCCAGGCATCTATACTAATAATAATAGACTCGCTGAACTTACGGCATGCCTCTTTAATCAGCTCGGGATTCTCCACAGCGGCTGTGCCCAAAATTACACGCTCTATGCCGGTCTTAAGCAATTGCTTCACTGTTTCCAGCTGGCGGATGCCACCACCAAGTTGGATAGGAACTAATACAGCACTAGCTATCTCTTTAATAATGTCCAGATTATATAGCTCACCGATAGCAGCACCATCAAGGTCAACAATATGGAGCCGTGGTGCTCCCATCGATTGCCACTGTAGAGCTACTTCCACCGGGTCAACAGAGAATACTGTTTCCTCGTTGTAGTCACCCTGATACAGGCGAACGCACTTACCCTGTCTAATGTCTACAGCAGGAATTAAGTCTATTTTAGCTTTACCTCTCTCCTAATGCGAAATGTATTATATCATTATTACCGCAATGACAACAATGCTCGCCTACGGCTTATTCTTGAGCTAGTTCAGATAGACAGGTGACATTATATTACTCAGAATGCAGCACACTTTTCCTGGCCTCTACGTAATTGAGAGGGTGAAGCGACGAGGCAGTGAAGGGGAAGCGACGAAGCGATCTTATGGTTGTCCCCCAACCCCTCCAAGATTGCTTCGTCCTTCATCCTTCACCCTTTGGTGAAGGACTCGCAATGACAAGGGGGTAAATGACTCGCACTGTAATTGTCCGTCGTTCATGATTAGTCGCATGTCCCAATCATAAACGAGTTGCCCTATATTATCAGTCTCATCTTGTATTGGAATAGACTGGTGATTGACATTCGGGCTGCAGTTATTAATAATGCTGGCAAAGACCCGTCTCGGAGTAGCTGATGAAGCGGTTTAAAATATTGGCTGTAACCCTTTCCTTTATAGTTTTGGTTACAATGCCTACTAGCTGCGCTGGGCCTAAGAGTGTCACCTTCCCTGATGAGAACCTGGAAGCAGCTATAAGGGATGCCCTCGGCAAGCCGGTGGGCGAGGAGATAATGGCCGCTGACCTGACCAAGCTTACCACGCTGACGGCCACTTGGCGGGGCATCGCTGACCTTTCTGGTATCGAGTATTGCTCCAACCTGACCGAGCTCTTCCTTAACGGGAACCAGATAAGTGATATCTCCCCCCTTGCCTCCCTGACCAGCCT
>JAIWFK010000095.1:3139-4760 GCA_048631695.1 Calditrichales bacterium | reverse complement strand
TAAAGCCATGAGCGAACATCAGCATATTGCCCTGAGTTAGCCCTTTTTCTATTGACCCGTAATAGATGTCTCGCTGCAAGGTGTCAGGAAGCAGCATGGCAATAATATCGGCTTCCTTGGCTACTTCAGCCGCCTTTAGTACCCTGAAGCCAGCCTTCTTAGCACTCTTCCAACCCTGACTGCCCTCAGCCTCAGCTACTATTACCTGGCAGCCACTTTCCCTGAGGTTTTGAGCTTGGGCATGCCCTTGACTTCCATAACCAATAATGCCAACCACTTTCCCTTCAAGCAGTTTCAATTTACAATCACTGTCATAATATATTGTTGCCATAATCTATTCCTCCTTTATTTATTACCGTATTAGATTAATATTGCCTTACCAGAATATTGGGCTAGATATTACTAACAGAACCTTCTCAACTATACTGTCATGGGCTCACCAGCTTAGCCCCGAGTGACCAATTCTGAAAATCTAACGGAACGATCATCGCTGGGTACATTCTCACACCTCCGATTCTGATTTGATTATACATTAAACGCTGAGTAACTTAATATACTCACTCTCGTTTCTGGCTATTATCTCACCATAATCCTGGCGTCTACTACCCAGTAACCTTCCCCTCGTGGCATCACCTTGACTGGGTTCAGGTCCAGTTCAGCAATATCAGGTATATCTTCAACTAGCGCCGACAGTCTGAGTAGCAGGTCCTCTAGCGCTTGGGTATCACTGGGCGGTGAACCTCTGAACCCCTCAAGCAATTTTGCCATCCTGATAGAGCTTATCAGCTCTCTGGCACCAAAATCAGTGAGTGGATGCAACCTTAAGGCTACGTCATTGAGCAGTTCAGCGTATGTTCCTCCGACGCCGAACATTATAAGCGGCCCGAAGGATGGATCCTGCGTAACGCCGACTATGGCTTCCACACCTCCCTTCAACATACGCTGCACGATAACGCCTTCCATCTGATTCTCACATCCGATCTCGGTGAGCCTGGTTTTTATATCAGCAAAAGCCCTCTTCACCTCATTTTCTGAGCTGAGGTCAAGTACAACCCCGCCAACATCAGTCTTGTGTACGATGGTGGATGAGCTAAGCTTGACTACAACAGGAAACCCTATGCTCAAGGCTAGTGCAGCCGCCTCAGCCGCTGTCTCAGCTACTAAAGTTTCAACAGTGCGTATGCCATAGTAGACGAGCAGTTCAGATATCTCCCCTGTCGAAAGCCAGAGCGGCCTTCTCTCACCACTGGACATTGCTTTCTCAACCATCTTTCGCGCTCTTTCCCGCTTAATGCCATGAATCCTGGGGATGGCTCCCTGTGGCTTCCTCAGATATTCACCATACTCAGCCGCCTTAGCCAGCGCTGAGACAGCATCCTCAGGGAAGAGATAGCAAGGCACGAATTCACCGCTAGAACCCAGCCTTCCCCGTGTACCCCTCTGCCCCATAAAGCACGCCAGCAAAGTCTTCTTTTGCTGCTGGAAAACAGGGGCTACTCGTCTTATGGCTTCCTCCATATCCTTTGAGGCAACGACTATAGGTGGAATAAATATAACAAGGACGGCATCATTACCTTTGTCACTAGCCAGCACCTTCAAGGTATTTTCGAATTCCTCCGCT
>JAIWFK010000095.1:0-3129 GCA_048631695.1 Calditrichales bacterium | reverse complement strand
GCCCTATATCCCGCTTAATACCCGGTCTCAGTTCCCTTATTGTTTCTGGGGAGAGTTCTGCCAACACCAGTCCGTGGTGCGCACAGGCATCAGCAGCGACTATGCCCGGCCCACCGCCGTTGGTAACTATCACTAGCCTTTTGCCTTTGGGGACTGGCTGGTTAGAGAGCAGGGTGGCTGTATTGAAGAGCTCTTCTACAGTATTTATCTTGATAATACCTGCCTGGCGAAAAAGGGCGTCGGATACTATCTCGGGAGTAGCTAATGCCCCTGTATGAGAAAGCGCGGCACGCGAGCCCGCAGGAGTGCTACCACTCTTCATGACTAATATCGGTTTGATGGCCGATACTCTCCTGGCAATACAGCTAAATTTAAGTGGGTTACCGAACGATTCTAGGTAGAGTATTATAACTTTTGTTGTCAGGTCTTGCTCCCAATACTGTAGTAGGTCATTGGACGAGATGTCGGCACGATTGCCAACACTGACAAAGGTAGAGATGCCCATGTTAAGGTTATTGGCGTGTTCCAAGATGACTAATCCCATTGCCCCGCTCTGGGAGAGAAGGGCAATATTGCCTCTCGGTGGGTATACCTGTGAAAAGGTTGCATTTAGCCTGACTTTGGGGTCTGTGTTAATAACCCCCATACAGTTTGGTCCTACTAGTCTCATGCCATACCCTAGAGTAATATCTCGCAGTTCTCTTTCCCGAGCAGCTCCCTCAGCTCCTCTCTCTTTGAACCCGTCGGAGATAACGACTATGGCACGTACTCCCTTGCGTCCGCATTCGTTGGTTACCTCAGCCACAAGTTTGGCTGGTACCACAATAATTGCCATCTCAACATCACCAGGTATATCAAGCACTGAATGATATGCTTTCACTGACATTACTACATCAGCATTCGGGTTCACTGGGTAAACGACTCCAGAAAATCCATTTTTTATTATAGACTGTAAAATGAGGTGACCAAGGGCACCCGGCCGCCTGGAAGCACCTATTACCGCTATTGAGTTTGGAGATAATAAAAAGTTAAGTGAAGCCAATGTTGAGATACGCTCTCTCTCTTCCTCCTTCTTCACCACCCTTCTGGTCCGGGTAATGGGAAAGGTGATATACACCACGCCTAAGAGCGCTGGTAATATAAAATCCATAGTCCCTAAGAACAGTCATCACCTGTTCATTTTCAGCTAATACCTCGGCTTCGAAATTAGTAATACCGTTGTCACGAGCTACATTAGCCAGCCACTCCATGAGCTTGGTGCCGATACCCTTCCCATGATAGGCATCCTCGATAGCAAAGGCCACTTCTGCTAAGTGCTTATTCTGTAACCGATAGTAGCTTCCGATAGCTATAATGTTCTTGTGCTGTTCCTTCATTACTTCGGCTACAAAGGCGAAGGTATTGGTATAATCCACTGTACAAAATTGAACAGCATCCTCCGGACCCATCTCATTTGGCACAAGGTGGAAGCTGAGATACTTGGTACGGCGACTGAGCCGGCGAACAAAGGCAAGCCAACGCTTGGCGTCCTCCCTCCGGATAGGCCTGAGCAGAATTCTTGAACCGTCCCTCAGAAGTACCTCAGTTTCATATTGCGATGGGTATGTCGTGCTAACTTCACTTGGCATATCTCTCTACCTTTGATGTCCGGAAGAGTTGGTATTCCCTAAGAGAAAACCTGGGTTTTTAAAGTAACTTTCACTACTCTTTCCAGCCTCTTCATAGCTTCTTTGATAGATGACCTTTAGGATGTTTTTTGCCTTTTACGAGTATCGGCTAATCTTTCATCCATCGGTAGCGAGCCTGAAGCTCCACGGGTCATGGCGATACGACCAGTTTTGGTAATTTCCTTGATACCAAAACCACGAAGCAGATTAAATAAGGAATTGATTTTATTCTCATCACCGGTAACCTCAATCGTTAGCGAGTCAGAGGCAACATCTACTATACCCGCCCTGAAAATGTCCACTATCTCGATAATCTCGCTTCTGGTAGAAGCGGTAGCTTTTACTTTGACTAATGCCAACTCACGGGCAATCATATCGTCTCCAGTGATATCAGACACCCTGATCACATCTATGACCTTATCCAACTGCTTTCTAACCTGTTCCACCATCGTTGTTGAGCCATCAACAATGATGGTTATACGTGATAGATGAGGCACTTCACTATGCCCCACAGCAATACTCTCAATATTGAAACCCCGCCTTCGGAAAAGGCTTGCCATACGGTTAAGCACTCCGGGCTTATCCTCTACCAAGGCAATTAGGGTGTGCTTCGTCGCGGCCATGCTGTCACCTCCTCCTTCGGTGCCTCCATAACTTCGGCTAAGGATGCCCCTGGTGGCACCATTGGATAAACATTTTCCTCTGGTTCTACCACAAAATCTATCAAAAAAGGACCCTGATACTCCATGGCTTGCTTAATAGCTGGAACTACTTCTTCTTTACGAGTAACTCTTAACCCGGGAAGACCATAGGCTTCAGCAACCTTGACAAAATCGGGACCAGATAGCGGTGTTGCTACGTATCGTTTACCATAAAACATCTCCTGCCATTGTCTGACCATTCCCAGAAACCCATTATCAATAATGGCTATCTTAACTGCCACTTTCTCCTTAACTATGGTAGCTAACTCCTGAATGGTCATCTGAAAACCGCCATCACCGGCAACACACCAAACAATATCTTCAGGACAGCCTACCTTAGCCCCCATAGCTGCTGGAAGCTCAAATCCCATAGTCCCTAAACCACCTGATGAGATAAAGCTATTTGGCTTATTATACCAATAATGTTGAGCTGCCCACATCTGGTTCTGCCCTACCCCAGTAACAATAATAGCCTCACCCTTGGTTACCTCATATATCTGGCGAATAACATACTGAGGTAGGAGCCCTGCACTTTCCCTAATTACTATTGAAGGGTGCTCCTTGCGCCAATCATCAATCTGTCGAAACCAATTAACATGCTCAGTAGAGATAACCAACTTATTTACTGCATCTAGAACAGCCTTTACATCACCAACTATAGGCACATCCACGCGTACATTCTTGCCGATTTCGGCTGGGTCAATATCAATATGAACAATACGGGCATGAGGAGCAAAAGCACTTACCTTAGCCGTAGCTCT
>JAIWFK010000094.1:0-4763 GCA_048631695.1 Calditrichales bacterium | reverse complement strand
CAAGAGTCAAACTCTTTGGCAAGCATTTTCGCTCTGATTACATGAACGTTCTTAACGTATATTTCAATTTCCCCAAAGGATTTATAGGAAGAATCCATCTTGTTGATGATAACGGCCTCGATCTCATGATCTGCCAGCACCTGTTTGAAGATCTCGGCCTGGAACATCTTATCTGTTGAATAAACTTGAACCCAGTCTTTTTCCATCAGGCAGTTTTACTTCTTGGTGTCTCTTCTTCTTTCTCTTTTTTTGTCAGTTTGGGTTCTGCTTCTGGAGCTTTCTCCCTGGGAGTTGAGGATTTTCTTTTGCTCCTGGGTTTGCCATCCAGATCAGTCCGGTGGTTTTTCCGGGGACCGAAGATCTTTTCCACATCCTCGCTGAATATCACTTCTTTTTCCAGCAGGTGGGTGGCCAGTTTAATAAGGCCATCCATATTTTCCCTGAGTGTTTTCTTGGCCCTTTCATATTGCTCTGCAATGATACGGTTCACTTCCTCATCTATTACTTCCGCTGTTTTTTCTGAGTAGGGTTTGTTGAATACAAACTCGCTCTGTCCCGTAGAATCATAAAAACTGAGATTTCCTATCTTGTCACTCATGCCAAAATAGGATACCATTGCATAGGCCTGTTTCGTAACTCTTTCCAGGTCATTTAGAGCACCGGTGGAGATCTTGTTAAAACTCAATTCCTCTGATGCCCGTCCGCCAAGGGCTGCACACAACTCATCCAATAACTGCTCCGTGGTGGTGATATGGCGCTCTTCCGGCAGGTACCAGGCTGCACCCAGTGCCTTGCCCCGGGGGATAATGGTAACCTTCACCAGGGGATTGGCATGTTCGAGAAGCCAGGAAACGGTAGCATGCCCTGCTTCATGGTAGGCTATGGTTCTCTTCTCCTCAAGGGTAATGATCTTATTCTTTTTCTCGAGTCCCCCGATTATCCGGTCGACAGCATCAAGAAAATCCTGTCTTCCAACTGATTTTTTGTTCCCCCGGGCAGCGATCAGGGCAGCCTCGTTACATACATTCGCTATATCGGCCCCGGAGAATCCCGGGGTTTGCCTTGAAAGAAATTCAACATCCAGGTTTTTCTGGAGTTTCAGGGGGCGCAGGTGTACCTGGAAGATCTCATTTCTTTCCTTAAGGTCAGGCAATTCAACATGGATCTGGCGGTCAAAACGGCCGGCCCTTAATAATGCCATGTCCAGTACATCTGCCCGGTTGGTAGCAGCCAGGATAATAACCCCCGTATTGGTGTCAAAACCATCCATTTCGGTCAGCAGCTGGTTCAAAGTGTTCTCCCGCTCATCATTGGCGCCAAAATTGGGATTTTTCCCGCGGGCCCGTCCGACAGCATCAATCTCGTCAATGAAGATAATACACGGGGTATTACGTTTAGCCTGGTCAAAGAGGTCACGCACTCTGGAAGCACCAACACCAACAAACATCTCTACAAATTCACTACCGCTAATAGAAAAGAAAGGCACCTCAGCTTCACCAGCTATTGCTCGAGCCAGTAGTGTCTTCCCCGTGCCAGGCGGACCTATTAATAGCATGCCCTTCGGAATGCGTGCTCCTAGACTCTGGAACTTTTCTCGTGATTTGAGGAAATCTACGACCTCACGCACCTCCTGTTTGGCTTCCTCTACCCCAGCGACATCGTTAAAAGTTACTGTTGGTGTATTAGCCGGGAACAATCGGGCTCGACTGCGACCAAAGCTCATAGCTTGGCTGTTAGCCCCCTGTGCCCTACGGAATAGGAAGAATAATAAGGCGCCGAGGAGCAGAAGGGGGAGGAAGCTAAGCAATATTCCGCCCCAGTCAAATCCTGATGGTTTTACATCAATTACTATACCAGAAAGATTGAGTCCGAGATCTTTAAGCCCATCCAGGGATAGGTTACCTGTAATTGTCTTTAACTCTGTTCCATCAATAGTAGTAATGAGTAATACATCGCCTTGCACTACTATCTTCTCTATCTCCCCACTTTGCGACATATCTATTACTTCACTTAAGGGGATTTCAGTCGGTTTCTTAGTCATGGGGAAAAAGAAAGAGAAGAAAACTAAGGCTGCAATCATAATAGCGATATATATTAAGCTGCTACGCCTCAAAAATGGCTTCATACTTTACCTCAAACAATAATCATTTCTCAGTAACTAACCCTAATTATATTATACCAGAAACCGCAGTAAATGTGGAAATAAGAACTCACTACTAGGTACTAGCCCGTTTTTAGTAGTGTATTGTAGGTCTCTTGCAGGAGCAGGGCGTCCTCTTCTAGGTTGGGACTTTCACAGATAACAAGACCCTTGGCATCGTAATCCGTTAATGCTTTAATAAGTTCAACATACTGCAAATCCGAGTCTTTTAGATTGAGGTGTTTTAATTCCCCCTTTTTACCATAGGCAATACCAGAAACATGGATATGCATATTATCCAGAGCCTGTCTTCCTAACCGCTCTTTAACCTGTTGCAGAATGGAGGCAAACTCTGGGTAGGAATTAAACCTTCCCGTCCTGGCATGACAGTGGGCAAAGTCAATACAGGGAGCTATTCCCTCTAGCTCGTAACTAAGGTTAAGTACTTCCTCTATTGTTCCGAACTCGCTGGACTTGCCCATAATTTCCGGTCTAATCCACACCCAATTATTTTCCTGTCTAAGCTGGTGTATTATTTCCTCTAGGCGTTTCTTTACATTATTGTAGGCTTCTTCTGGTGGATTACCAAGATAAAAAGCAGTGTGGAAAACGATGCTTTCAGCCCCACATATTGAGGCAATACGGGCTGTTTGCAGTAGCCTATCCTGGCTAGCCCTTATCTTTTCTGGCTCGCGAGCGTTAAGGTTTATGAAGTAAGGAGCATGAGCCGAGAGTTTCACTCCTTCTTTAGTAGCTATATCGGCAACCTGTCTAGCCACCGGCTCGCCCATTTTAACTCCTTGGACAAATTCTATCTCCATACAGCCTAGTCCAAGCTCAGCAATACGCTTAATGCCGTTGATAGTGGACGATGTTTTAGTACTACGGGGAGTCCCACCTGTCCCAAAAATTAACCCTCCCATTTATTTCTGTCTCCTCACTTATTTCTGAAGCCCTTAACATATAAAGTATATCATAGTGGTTAGAAGTGGCAAGTTTTAGGCAATGGCTAGAGATACAATGATTGTGGTATAATATTAATTAGAATAAACTGTTGTGGATGGAGGATTAACTTCTGGAAGCAATAGAAGTGGCGCGCAAGGCGGTAGAGGCTGCTAGCGGTAAGCAGGCAAGCAACATTGTGTTGCTGGATGCCCAGGAGGTGTGCAGCTTTGCTGATTACTTTGTGATATGTAGTGGTGATAGTGATAGACAGATACATGCTATTTATGATGAAATTGGGTATGCTTTAAAGAAGGAAGGTATTTTACCTCATCATCATGAGGGAACGGTAGATTCAGGATGGCTCCTTATTGATTTTGGTGATGTTATTGTCCACATTTTTGCTCTGATTGAGCGGGAATACTATCAGTTGGATATGCTGTGGAGTCAGGCCATACCTATAGTTAGGGTTCAGTAATTAAAAATTTCATCCTCGGAAAAAATAAGTTTAATTTCCTCTTCAGCAGTCTCTACCGAATCGGAGCCATGAATCGTATTGCGTCCGATATCCAAGCCGAAATCCCCTCTGATCGTTCCGGCTTCAGCCTTGGCTGGGTCAGTTGCTCCCATCGTTTCTCTGATTACCTCTACTGCCCCTTTACCCTTAAAGACAGCGGCAATTATCGGGACAGAGCTAATATAATCTACTAAGCTTTCATAGAAAGGCTTACCTCGGTGAATAGCGTAGAGCTGTCTGGCTAAGGCTTTATCTGGGTGAAGCATCTTCACTGCTATCAACTTAAGCCCCTGGCTTTCTAATCGATTAGTGATAGTGCCGGCCAGCCCCCTCTGCATAGCGTCAGGTTTGATAAGAACTAAAGACCTTTCCATTTTAAGCTCCCTTTAATAAGAGATTGATTATCAACCTCACCCCCTTTATCCCCCTCTCCTTTCAAGGAGAGGGGGAGTGATTACTTTTGAAGGGGCGAAGCCCCTTCAAACTTCCCTTGGGGGTTGAGAAGCTGCTCTAAATCAGTCACGCTCACTGTCTCTAGTGTGTCAATAACCAGGTCAGCCCCTGTCAAACTCTCTCTAGGGTGGGTGTTGGTTACTGCTATGCAACGCATCCCGGCTCTTTTAGCAGCAGTAACACCAGCCACTGCGTCCTCAATTATAATGCAATTCTGTGGTGCAATTCCCAATTTCTTAGCGGCTAGTAGGAAGCCTTGAGGACTGGGTTTGCCCTCAGTTACATCCCGACCAGAGACTATAGAATGGAAATAATTATTTATACCCAGACCTTGAGTAACCAACTGGATATTTTCCATTGGTGCCGAGGAGGCTAATGCTATCTTGAATCCGTGCTCACTGAGCGACTTGAGCAGTTTTATTGCTCCGGGTAGTGGTTTTATATTTTGTATAACTCTCTGGCGAAAGTCAGTCTCTTTCTCACCAGTAATGGCATCTATTTCATCTTGAGATATTTGTTCACCTAGAACATTCCTGATTATAGTATCATTCCTTTGACCGAAGTTACGCTGGAAATTCTCCTCGGTGAAGTTCACGCCTCTTTTTTGGAAGACCTCCTGCCACGCTTTAAAGTGATAGGGAGCAGTATCAGCAATTACCCCATCCATATCCCAGATAACCGCCTCAAGTTTAGCTCTGGACATTGCTCTGG
>JAIWFK010000093.1:0-4787 GCA_048631695.1 Calditrichales bacterium | reverse complement strand
AGGAAGCTGATATTATTGTGCTTAATAGTTGCGTGGTGCGCCAGAGCGCCGAGAACCGGGTCATTAACAAGCTCAATGCCCTTAAATCACTAAAAAGGTTACGCCCCAACCTGACCCTTGCCGTAACTGGCTGTCTGGTAAACTCTGATGTTACCCCGCTTAAGCAATGCTTCCCCTATGTTGACCACTTCTTTAAGCCCGGGGACTGCCCCCCATGGATAGAAAAACAAAACGGGCTGTGGACAATCTTACCCCAGCACCCTTCACCCACCACCTTTGTTCCTATCATTCAGGGCTGTAATAACTTCTGCTCCTATTGTATTGTCCCCTACCGCCGCGGTCGGGAAAGGAGCCGCCCGGTAGAGGAAATAGCGTGCGAGGTCAAGGAGCTGGTTCACCGTGGAGTAAAAGAGGTTACCCTGCTGGGACAAAATGTGGATTCATACGGGCATGACCTGCCTGACAAACCAGACCTGGCTGATTTGCTCAATGAGTTAAATGCTACCGATGGACTGCTCCGGATACGCTTCCTGACCAACTACCCCAAGGACATGAGTCCCAGGCTTATTGAGGCCATAGCTTACCTGGATAAAGTCTGCGAGCTAATTTGCCTTCCGGTCCAGTCAGGTAATAATGATATTCTAACGGCAATGAGGCGAGGCTATACCGTAGAGCAATACTGCCAGCTTGTCAGGGAGATACGCAGTAAGATACCGGAGGTGGCTCTCAGCACCGATGTCATTGTCGGTTTTCCCTCAGAAAGCCCTTATCAATTTCAGCAAACGGTCAACCTACTTTCTGAGGTAATGTTTGATACTGTTCACGTAGCTGCCTATTCACCAAGACCGGGGACTATAGCCTCAAGGAAATTTGAGGATAATATTCCACTGGCAGAGAAGAGGGAGCGACTACATAAGGTTGAGCAACTCCAGGAGAGCATCGCCGCTAAGATTAATGCCCAGTTATTAGGTAAGACGGTTGAAATTCTAGTAGAGGGGAGGAAAAGGGGTAAGTGGCAAGGTCGCACTCGAACTGGTAAACTGGTATTCTTTAGTGACAATAGTGATTACCTGGGGCAACTGGTGAAAATCAGAATCGAGAAGACAAGCCCCTGGTCACTACAGGGTAGGATTGAATTAAGTAGCATCAACTAAAACAAGGAGGAGAAATGGAAAGGATTAAAAAATTAAAATTGGGGTTAATGGTAGGATTGCTTCTTTGTGTAGTATTTACCGGTGGCTGTGTCCCAGAAGGGGCTGACGAAGGCACTAGCACAATCTATATGATTGGTTTCCTGGTATTGCTTTTCGCCCTGATGTACTTCCTCATGATTAGACCACAGCGCAAGAGACAGAAGGAACACCAAGAACTGATACAAGAACTTAAAAAGGGAGACAGGGTAATTACTGCCGGTGGTATCTATGGGGTGATTGAAAGCACCAGCGAGGATAGCATAGTTATAAAAGTAGAATCAGGAGCGACAATGAGAGTGGCCAGAAATAGCGTAGCCCTCAAACGGGAGACGTAGATATAAATGAGTAACTTTAACCGTCTTAAACAAAAGATATCCAGATTAAAAGAGGAGCTAAAGGCGGTTATTGTCGCCCATAACTATCAGCGAGCCGAGGTTCAGGATATAGCCGACTTTGTCGGCGACTCTCTGGAGCTATCACGCCAGTGCGTTAAGGTAGATGCTGAGATAATTGTCTTCTGTGGCGTCCGGTTTATGGCTGAAAGCGCTGCTATTCTCAACCCTGACCGCACTGTTTTACTATCAGAAGGCAGTGCCGGCTGTCCTCTGGCCGATATGATTAATACTGATGAGCTGAGAGAATGGAAGCAAAGATACCCCGGGGCACCAGTTGTCTGCTACATTAACTCATCAGCCGAAATTAAAGCTGAAAGCGATGTCTGCTGCACCTCAGCTAATGGTGTCCAGATAGTAAACTCAATGCCCAGTAACGATATACTCTTTGTGCCTGACCAGAATCTGGGACACTACATTTCAACGCAGACTGAAAAGAATGTCATCCTTTACCCCGGTTTCTGTTATGTTCACCACCGATTGAAGGCGGAGCAAGTAAAGCTGGCAAAACAACTCCACCCTGAGGCTCAGGTATTAGTTCACCCAGAATGTCAACCTGAGGTAATAGCTTTGGCTGAGGCTGCCCTGAGCACCTCACAGATGCTCCGCTATGTCAAGGCAAGCTCGCACAAAAGCTTCATTATCGGCACCGAGGAAGGTATACTTCACCGCCTACGCCTTGAGAATCCAGAGAATTCCTTCTACTTAATATCAAACAGTCAAATCTGCATTGATATGAAAAAAACCACTCTGGAAACAGTAGTTCGGACGATGGAGACGAGACAAAATATTATAACCGTCCCAGAAGAGGTAAGACTGAAGGCAAAACAGGCAGTTGAACGAATGCTAGCTGTTAGTTACCAGGTTGAAGCCACCAAGGTAGCTAAATGAATAAGTATGACTATATCATAGTTGGCAGTGGTATTGCCGGGCTTTATACTGCTCTTCTGGCAAAGGAACACGGAAGTGTGCTCATTCTAACTAAGGGCAGCATCGATGACTGCAATACCAAACACGCTCAGGGGGGTATAGCTGCTGCCATAGGTAAGAAGGATTCTCCAGAGCTTCACTTTCAGGATACCATAGCCGCTGGAGACGGCTTGTGCGATGAAGAGGCAGTACGCATCTTAGTAAATGAAGCCCCTGATCGAGTCACTGACTTGGTTAACCTCGGAGTACCCTTCGATACCGTTAACGGAGAGGTTGCCCTAACTATAGAGGCAGCTCATAGTGTACCCCGCATCCTGCATGCTGGCGGTGATGCCACTGGTGAACATATTGAAGTTACTCTAAGTAACCAGGTACGCTCGTCTAAAATCCAGGTGCTGGAAGATTGCCTGGCGAACGAGATTCTGTTAGAGAAGGGGACAGTCAAGGGAATAAAAGCCCTTGATTGCCGCACTGGCTCTATTGAAGAATTTGAATGCCGCTTCCTGATTTTAGCTACTGGTGGCGCTGGACAGCTATTTAAGTTTAATACTAACTCGGACATAGCCACCGGTGATGGTATAGCCTTAGCCTTCAACGCTGGGACAGAAATAGTGGATATGGAATTTTTTCAGTTCCACCCTACCGCTCTACGCTTGCCTGGAGTGACTCCGTTTCTTATATCTGAAGCAGTCAGGGGTGAGGGAGGAATACTACGCAATGTAGATGGACATCGATTCATGCCTGACTATACACCAGAGGGCGACCTGGCACCACGAGATGTAGTAGCTCGTAGCACACTATACGAGATGAATAAAACAGGCTCAGACAGGGTCTTTATTGATATTACTCATCTACCACCCTATGTTACTACCACCCGGTTTCCCCATATATATCGCTTCTGCCTGGACCACGGTCTTGACATTACTAAAGGGTTGATACCGGTGGCACCGGCTGCCCACTACATGATGGGTGGCATCAAGGTCAATACCTGGGGAGAAACTAATATAGCAGGATTATTCGCTACCGGTGAAACCGCTTGCACTGGAGTCCACGGAGCAAATCGGCTAGCCTCAAACTCAATGCTTGAAGTGCTTGTATTTAGTAAGAGAATTATGGAAAAAACCATAAAGGGAGCTAAAAGCAGCCAAGGCGTAGAGGTTCACCACTTACTGAGTGAGAGACAACCTCCCAAGGTCATGCCTAAACCCAGCTTTTCTGCCCTGCAGCAACTACACTGGGATGAAGTAGGTATTATCCGAAACAAGAAAGGGCTGACTAAAGCAGCCGATATCTTAGCTGCCTGGCAAAGGTCGTTACCCCAACCTACAGACCGCCCCTCTTACGAGCTAAACAACCTGGCGTTGACCGGTCGATTAGTAATTGAGGCAGCCCTTCTCAGAGAAGAGAGCCGTGGAGCCCACTTCCGCTCAGACTTCTCCCAGAGTTTACCCCAATGGCAACGCCACATTGTATTCATATCAAAATGACAAAGTAAGTCATGCAACTAGAAGTAGCTTATTGAGGGTAGGTTGAAGGGGATAAATCCTTCACAGGTGAAGGATAAAGGGGATAGGGTTACTAAACAAGAACTACAGGGGTCGACAGAGTCGCCTCTGGCGAGGTGAGGTAGGTGAATGAACTTCAACCGCTTCAAGAACAAGTTGATAACATTATAGACTTGGCTCTGGCTGAGGATATAAGCCATGGTGATGTGACCAGTGAAGCGCTGATACCATCCAACCTCCAGGGAAAGGCATCTATACTGGTTAAGGCAGAAGGGATACTGGCTGGTGGCGAGGTAGCCAAGAGGGTATTTCTCAAGGTTGACCCATTGCTTAAGGTAGAAATACTTATTACAGACGGGACAAGGGTAAAAGCTGGAGATATAGTCGCTACTATCACCGGGACGGCAGTAAGCATCCTCAAAGCCGAGCGAGTAGCTCTCAATTTTCTACAGAGGTTGAGCGGCATTGCCTCACAGACAGCCCAATATGTATCCAAAACGCAGGGACTTAAGGTCAGCATTACCGATACTCGCAAAACCACCCCCGGTCTCAGGCTACTGGAGAAGTATGCGGTGCGTCTAGGTGGTGGGCAAAACCACCGATTTCACCTGGGTGACGGCATCCTAATCAAGGATACCCATCTGGCTGCATTGCGTGCCATGGGCATGAACTTAAAGGATATTATCGCCAAGGCTAAACAGAACGGAATTAAAATACTTTCCCGAAAATGTAATCTTTGGGTGGCCGTGGGTTAAGTGTCCACCTGA
>JAIWFK010000092.1:0-4801 GCA_048631695.1 Calditrichales bacterium | reverse complement strand
TCGGTTAACTTCTGAAAGGAGGCTCCGAACTAATATTAACTGCGCAGAGTAGCGCCAAGCTCACCGGATAGCTTGTCCAGGATTTTTTGCTGAACCTGATTAACCTCTTCATCGGTCAAGGTGTGAGACGGCGATTGGAAGGTAACTCTATAGGCGAGGGATTTCTTATCCGGTGGAACCTGCTCACCAGAATAGACATCAAAAATACTAACCTGATTTACTAGTGGGAAGCTTTTAATAATATTCTGAACTTTTTGATGGGTTATTCCGATATCAACCACTAGAGCCAAATCCCTAACTATAGCCGGGAATCTTGGTAATGACTGGAACATCTTTTTACTAATAGTAAAAGGTAAAAGTGCTGTCAAGTCAATTTCAAATAGACAGACAGGCTCACAAATTTCAAAAGCTTGTGCTACCTTAGGATGCAGCTCACCGATAACGCCCAGTCTATTACCGGCTATAACTAAAGCTGCCTGTTTATTTGGGTGTAAGCTTTCATCCGAGCCTTCTTCAAAGCTTACCTCCACGCTTAACTGGTCAAGTAAGCCTTCCATTATCCCCTTAGCATCATAGAAGTCAAGTGATTCGTCTCTATCCTGCCACGATTTCTCAAATCTGGGGCCGCTTAATATGCCACACAGCATCTCAGGCTCCTCAGGCAACTCCTTTTGCCGAGGTAGATATACCCTACCCAGCTCAAAAAGCCTTATACCACTGTCTTCGTGTCTTCGATTGGCATAAAGGGCACCTAAAAGGTTAGCTCGTAGGTTAGGGCGCAGATACTCCTGGTCAACAGTCATAGGATTAGCCACACGAAGGGGCATAGGTTCAAGGGTATGAGGTTCAGATAGCAGCCTACTTAACATGTCCAAGCTAGTTAATGAATAGGTAATCACCTCCTGGAAGCCATACCCTATAAGGCTACGACTCACCTTCTCCTTAAGGCTGATAATAGGCTCTGGATTTTGTCTAGGCAATGGTTGACTGAGCATAGTAGCTGGAACCTTATCATAGCCGGTAGTACGAGCTACCTCCTCAATAACGTCAACCGCCTTATGTATATCACTTCGCCAATAGGGAGTGGTAACCCAAACATCTGATTCTTTCGTCTTGCAGTCAAAGCCCAAGGAAGTCAGCATGCTTATTATCTGATCAACATTAAATTCAACGCCTAAGAGGCTGTTTACCTGGCTAGTTGACAGTAAAATTGGCTCCGGCTCTATCTTGCCGGGATAAATATCAGCCAAGCCCTTAGCAGCTTCACCACCAGTTAGCTGGATTATCAACCTAGTAGCCCGTCCAATAGCTGGTAAAGTAAGCTCAGAGCGAATCCCTCTCTCAAATCGCATACAGGCTTCACTAGGTAAACCTAAGGTTCTACCGGTATAATGAATACTGGCTGGATTGAAATTAGCTGATTCCAACAGTATTGAGGTAGTCTCTTCACTCACCTCGCTATTGGCACCACCCATGACACCAGCAATAGCCACCGCCCCTTCCTCATCAGCAATAACCAGCATATTCCCAGAGAGAACCCGCTCTATTCCATCCAGAGTAACTATAGCTTCACCATCAGTAGCCCGGCGAACAATGATTCTCTTACCTCTAATTCGTTGATAGTCAAAGGCATGCAGGGGCTGACCATACTCCAGCATAACATAGTTGGTAATATCGACGATGTTATTTATCGGGCGCATGCCACAAGCCAAAAGTCTCTGCTGCACCCACTTAGGAGATTCAGCTATCTTTATTCCGGTGATTAGGCTAGCACAATACCTAGGACATAAATCGGGAGCCACAATTTCTATTGATATTTGCTGGTCTATAGGTGATGCCGTTCCCTCATAGCTGACCTCAGGCAAATGTAAACTCTCCCCGGTCAAGGCACTAATCTCTCTAGCTATTCCAATTATGGACAGGCAATCAGGGCGATTAGGTGTAATATCTAAGTCAAAAATTACATCGCCTAAATAATCAATTAGTGGGGCACCTACTGGTGCCTCTATCGGCAAAACAATAATTTCTTCATGGCTATCAGAGATGCCCAACTCCTTCTCCGAGCAAACCATACCATTAGATACAACACCACGAATCCTAGCTGATTTCAAGCGGAACGGTTGCCCACTATGCCCATCTATAAGTTGAGCCCCGACATAGGCGAAGGCTACCTTATCACCGACTTTAAGATTCGGCGCTCCAGTAACCACAGTCTGCTGCTCTGTGCCTAAACCTACAGTCGCTAAATTAAGACGGTCAGCATTAGGATGGGAGTTAATAGCCACTACTTGACCAACAACGATATTTTGCCAACTACCACCAATAACCTGCACTCCCTTGACCTCGGTACCAGCCATCGTCAGCCGGTTGGCTATATCAGCCGGGGTGAGAATAATATCTACATACTCCTTAAGCCACTTAAATGAAACCTTCATCTTTAGAACTGCCTTAAGAATCTAAGGTCACTACCGTAAAACAGCCTGATATCATCAATCCCATAGCGGAGCATAGGCAGACGCTCAATGCCCATACCAAAGGCGAAACTAGTGTAAACGCCTGGGTCAAGACCACCGCGCTGAAGAACTTGAGGATGAGTCATTCCCGCACCTAATATTTCAATCCAGCCAGAATTTCCACACAAGCGACAACCTTTACCACCACAGACTACGCACTCAATAGCCATCTCAACCCCAGGCTCGACAAAGGGGAAATAATCGCAGCGAAAGCGCACCTTCCTGTCCTCACCAAAGAAACGGCGAGAAAATTCATAAAGAGTCCCTTTCAGGTCAGCCATAGTAATGCCCTTATCTACAGCCAGACCATCAATTTGAAAGAACATAGGGGTATGGGTAGCATCACTAGCCTCATAGCGATAGACTTTACCCGGCTCAATCACCCTTATCGGCGGTGGCATGGTCTCAATAATCCTGGCACTAACTGATGTAGTGTGAGTGCGTAGCAGCATAGGTCTTTCACCTACCTGGCTCTTAGAATCAATCCAGGATGTTGACATGGTATCACGAGCCGGGTGTTCCTTAGGAATATTCAATGCCTCAAAATTATAATAGTCCCACTCTACTTCGGGTCCCTCAACTATCTGAAAGCCCATAGAGACAAATATGTCACATATTTCGTATAGTGTTTGAGTAATAGGATGTAAATGACCTACTGGAAAGGGAATACCAGGTAGGGTAATATCAATGGATTCCCTTCTAGCCGATGCTGCTAGCTCTGCTTCCCGAAAAGCCTGCTGCTTTTGCTCTAGACTATTCTCCAGATTGCCCTTAACCTCATTAGCACAAGCACCAACAGTCTTCCTCTCGTCAAGCGGTAGTGTGGCTAAGCTACGCAGAATCTTGGTTAACTCGCTCTTTTTACCTAAATAACGAACTTGCCAGGATTCCAACTGCTTAATATTGTTAATGCTTCCTATCTCTTGTAGAGCACTTGATTTTATTTCTTCAAGTTGTTTTAACATTTCTTGCCTTCAACTCTAGCCTAAAGATAAGGCTAGCCTTGCTAAAAGAAAGTGCGGCTACTATAACTAGCAATGCCGCACTCACTGTATTCCCCCGTTAATATAATCTTCTAGTCTTGAACCTTACCTTTAGCTATGGTTACTAGATTGGCGAAGGATTCGGGCTCCCTGACCGCCATATCAGCTAGCATCTTACGGTTGATTTCAACCCCAGACTTCTTCAAGCCATTTATGAACTGGGAATAGATGAGACCCTGAGCTCTACTAGCCGCGTTAACCCGCAGAATCCACAGCCGCCTCATGTCACCCTTCCGCTCTCGGCGGTGAGCATAAGCATAACTTAGCGCCTTAAGCATAGATTCATGAGCTCGGCGATAAAGCGAGTGCCTGGTTGCCCTATGCCCCTTAGTCAGGGCTAATACCTTCTTATGTCGCTTATGTGCGGTTACACCCCTCTTTACTCGTGGCAAAATATCCTCCTATTTCACACCATAGGGTAAAAGCCTTTTTATTCGAGCCCTATCACAAGGACTTATTGGTATTGTCTCATCATAGAGGCCCTTGGTTCGCTTCGCCTTTCGGCGGCGCAAATGGCTTTTGCCACACTTAACCCGCATAATTTTGCCGCTGCCTGTAATATGGAAGCGGCTCTGTGCCCCCTTATGAGTTTTCATTTTTGGCATCTAAGATTCCTTTACTTCTTCCTTTGTCTTAGTTTTTTGAGCAACTACCGGAGACAGGACTACATTCATCCTATTTCTCTCCATCAATGGCTGCCCATCAACAGTAGCTACTTCTTTTACTGACTCTGATATCCTTTGTAGTAACCTCCAGCCGATCTCGGGGTGGGTGACTTCACGCCCTCTAAATAATATTGATACTTTAACCTTGTCCCCGCCGGTTAACAACTTCCTCGCCAACCTAGCCTTAGCCTCAAAATCATGGTCACCAATTTTAGGTCTTAACCTAACCTCTCTTAGTAGAGTAACCTTTTGGTTTTTTCTTGTTTCACGCTCTTTCTTAGCTTGCTCATATTTATACTTCCCATAGTCAAGGAGTCGGCATACTGGAGGCACCACATTAGCAGCAACCTCAACCAGGTCTAAGTTCTTTTTCTTGGCTATCTCCAGTGCCTCGAATAAGGGCATAACCCCTAACTGCTCCCCCTTCTCCCCCACCAAGCGAACCTCTTTAGCTATAATCCGCTCGTTAATCCGCAGATTCTTAATTATGTCCTTATTTACCTCCTCCAAACATATGTGTCTTAAGCACAGAAACTATAGCACACCACCTAAAGTTAATCAAATTACACTACATCAAGTC
>JAIWFK010000091.1:0-4808 GCA_048631695.1 Calditrichales bacterium | reverse complement strand
ATACATCTCAGCCTGGCGCCAATCTCCACTATGGGGTTGCACAGCGTATTCAAAGACAAAAGACCTTAGCTCCAAAGCATCCTGAGTAGGGACTAAAGGTCCAGCCATACCATCAGCAGAGAGCCCATACACACTCCTAAAGAGGGTTATATAGACAGAGCCTTCTATTATCCCTACTGCTGGTAATCCCCTATTCATAAAAGTTATCCCCCTTATCCCGTCGCTTATATCAAACCAGCTCATAAAATTAGGTATTCCACAGGCTTTGGCTCCCTCTCCCCTGATAAAGCACTCCGTTGGCTCAGGAATAACCCCGAATTGTGTCTCACGGAAGTAGATTTTTCTCTCTATCCCCGTATTAAATTTAACCCTTAGCCTTATATTGGGGTACTTATTATAAATTCTGGTAGTAAATTCTATTCGCGGGATGTCTCTAAAAACTACCACCTCCTTGCGAATATCCAGTGTTTTGTATTTATAGAGCCTTGGCGGAAACCTCTCCTTTAGCCTATAGGGCCAGGTAAGGCAGTAATATTCATTTTCGAAAATTACCTTCACCCTTGAGCTTTCCTCTTCTATCCGAAAGCTCCTAGGCTTAAAGCTTCCGTATTGGAATCCCTCCCCTGATTCACTCTTTATCAGCTCAGGAGAAAACCTACTGCGATGATGATAAAGGTCACCAACCTCATCCTCAATAACAAGTTCGTTCCCACTTAATAAAAGGTTTTCCGTTTTATCAAAAACCTCAACTATCCCGGTTTTGTCATCGACCTTTAGTCTGTAAAAAGTTGTTTCAATCTGATTCCCCTCAACCTTCATCTTATTTACCGGCTCCAGTAGGGGCAGCTTATATACCTTATAGCCCAGTGGGGGAACATCAGCAGTAAAACCACCCTTTGCTGATTCCACCCAATTCCTTGTCTGCCACGGGAGGGGGTTAAAGACTACAATCCCCCTACCATTGGTAGCTATCTTCTCAGTGATATAGCTTAATGACATATTTATGATTTCGGTAAGCTTGGCAGTAAGAGCAGTGAGAATCTCCCTTACTTCTCCATAAATTTCATCTACACCGCAGCCGGTGATTATATCATGGAAGGCAACGAATAAAGCCTTCTCCCAAGCCTCCCGAAATTCATTTGTTGGATATTGAGCACCAAGAAGCCAGGCAATGGTAGCAAATTCTTCAGCAGTTACAATAAGACCCTCGCACTCCCTGGAGCCCTGGACTATCCATATCCGACTGGAGCATACCTGGGGGAAGACATCAACAAGTTCATCATCGTATAACTCGCCTTCTATTACCTCAAACTTTTTCCCGGAGCTCTCCAGGGCTTGGAAGAATTCACTCGGTGTAGCCATTTTCATCTCAATATTGGGTTGGGTTTGATTCCAATTGTCTACTGCCTGAGGGATTTCAGATTGTGGGGGCATGGAACCACTGCCACAGGGCATTAAGATATAACGAGTAGAGGCGAATTTATTAAGCTCAACATAGGATTGTTGCCACTGGTCGAGAAAAAGCCCTGCCCGGTAACCGAGAGGCATCCAGTGAGCCAGGATAGTGGTTCCATCCAATCCCTTCCACAGGAATTCACTTTGTTTAATGTCTACCCGGGCACCCCGTCTAAAAGCAAGCCATTTATATCCTGCTTTCCTATAGACTTGAGGAAGTTGAGTATTCATGCCAAAGCTATCGGCTGCCCAGGCTACAGGAACATCAATACCAAATTTCATTTTACAATACCTTTTCCCAACAAGGATATCTCGTACCAACACCTCACCAGTGGGGAGCATGGTATCCGGCATAAGGTATTGCCCATCAACTATCTCTAGTTTCCCCGCCTTTATCATTTTCTCAATGCCCTTGGCCAGAACAATATTCCTCTTCTCCATCTCTTTCAGCAAGAAAGTCTGCTCCAGGCAGAACTTAAAATCTGAGTTTTCCATCATCCTTAGGGCTTCTTCAAGAATTATTTCATTTATATTGAGATACTCTTCTTTGGAGAAAGCCCAGGCTACATCATAGTGAGTATGAGGGACAAGATAAATCGTCTGCATTCTATCAACTACTTTTTCAGATAAGATTGCCCAAGGATATTATACTATAGTTTAGTAGACTCTATGGCTTCTAGCCAGTGTAGTAATTCTTCCAGCACCTGGTGGTAGTTGGCTCTGGTTACCGTTATTAAATTTACCTGAGGTTGACGCTTGATAGCATCTGCCCATGGGTTCGAGTTTAGCATAATGGTTCCTAGAACCATCCTCCCACTGTCAATTATTTGTAAAACTGCTTCCCTGAAGTTGACTGAAAATAGCTCCATCTTCCCGATTTCGTCGATGACTACTAAATCGCACTGCTGGGCTGCCTTGTGGAGGGCAGAAACACCTACCCGGTCTAAGCTATCAATATCTACTCCATACCTGCTTACCCGGTAAGGGCTGTCAATATCAATATGAGCCAGTATGGCATCTTGACCGTCTAAAGTAATCAGCTTGAAGCCCTGTCTTACCCCCTGACTTCGTATTTCCTCAGTGTAAAACCCACCAGCTTTACCTTGCACTTTATCTACCACCTGCTTGATAAGGCTGGTCTTCCCCGTCCCCGGGCTGCCAGTGAGCAGACAAACCTGTTTCATAAGCCTCTACCTATTTCTCAGGCTGTGGACTTACCACCTTTTTCTTTTCCTCGAACTTCTTTCTTTTACGCCGATGCTTAATAGCAGCTACCCTTTTCCTCTTATTCATCGTTCTAGATAATGTAACCTAAATTAGCTTCTCCTGCCACTCCTGGCTTTGTAGACCTCAACAAACTTGGCAAACGAGCGGTCAAAGGTCTTCTCCACATCTAGGGGAAAGACACAGGCAGGAAGCTCATTAAATTCTAGGTGGTAAGCAATACATTCACAGCACTTGCCCTTCCTGGAACAGGGCTCATAGGTGCAGGGGCATTTTACTTTGATGACTTCAATCTGGCATTCCATTGGAATCCTCTCCTTACTCTGAAGTGTTAACCTGAGGGAGTTTTAGAGGGGCAAAGCTCACCAGAGGCGACTCTGTCGACCACTCTAAAGAAACCGTCTCCCCTTCCCCTTGTTAAGGGGATAGGGTTCAAACTCAATTACATATAGCGTTTTCTTATCTTCACGGACAGTTCAGCCAGTAGCTCTAGGACTCGGGCGGCCGCTTCCTTATTAGCTAGGAGTCCCAGCCCACAGCTAGGGGTAAGCAGCCCTTGCTCAATCAATTGCTTAAAGCGGATGCCATTTCTGGTGAAGGGCGCCATTGCCTCCTCCAGACGGTCTTTAAGGCTGGCCACCGATTCCTTAGCTAGTGCCTCCTCATCGTTAGGGACAATCCCCCAGGCGATAGCCCCCTTCCTATCCAGGAACTTCTTTATTTCAGCGGGATAAAGGCTTAATGACTCAGCATAGTTATAAGCATCAAAGCTCAGTATATCAATGCTGGTATCCAGCGGAACAGACCAGTCAGTATGACCACAGCAATGGATTCCTTTCAGTCCACGAATACCACCAAACACCTCTTCTAACAAGTTGATAACCCTCTCCCGAGATAATGGGAAAGAGTCTGAGCCAAAGGAAACCATATATGGCTCATCAACAAAGATAATGGTATTGCTGGAAATTTTACTTAAAGTCTTTTCCTGCCAGGCTGCCTTTAGCTTGAGCAATTTAGCTATAGCACCGGCAAGAGTATCATCATAGAGTATTGGCTGGTGGCTATCATCGGTAACGGCTAACCCCCAGGTAATAGGTCCCGTTATCTGTCCTTTGACTCCCAGAGGTGCCAGGGTGGTTAGGTCTAGGAAGCTGTAGAGACCAGCGGCATAATCAGAGCTGATGGGATATTTATCAATATCGTTCTCCAGATAGGCAGCATCGAGCTGCTCCAGTGGCTTATCCAAGTCCAGGGAACGGTCTATATAGATACGCTTGTCTTCTATCCTTACCCCAGGGAAGCCATGACTAAACTGGACACACATGTGTTCCAGAAAGGAACGTTTGGGTAACTGGGGCCAGGCAGGGATTTCTTTTAGATAGCGGACGACTTGTGAACATGCCTCTGATGGGTCGGTATGGGGCATACTGCCAATAACGGTGGGTAGGCAATTAAATTCTACATCGGACATAATTTCTTTAGCTCTCTCCCTTGGTTAGATACTTGCCTATCAACAAGTCCAGCTTTTCCCTTTGCTCAGAAGGTATTAGCTCAGGGGCAGTAACAATAGCCGTCTTTAGTGCCGTAGCACAGCCACAACGGCGCTCCTCAGGTATTCTAGTAATTGCCAGCTTGATAATATTCTTGGCAATATTAATGTTCTGGTGCAGAACATTTAAGATAACATCTACCGTAACCGGCTCACCCGGCTCCCACCAGCTATCGTAATCACTGACGCAGGCAATACTAGCATAGCAGATTTCTGCCTCCCGTGCCAGCTTGGCTTCAGGTAGTGCCGTCATGCCAATAATGTCAGCCCCCCACGAGCGGTAAAGCCGTGATTCAGCTCGGGTGGAGAAGGCAGGACCTTCCATAGCTATACAGGTACCACCCTGGTAAACTGTAGCGTCTACATCCTGTGCTGCCTGATACACAATCTGGCTCAGCACCGGGCAGAAGGGCTCGGCGAAGATGATATGGGCGACAATGCCGTCGCTGAAAAAAGAGCTTGCCCGGTTTCGGGTGCGGTCGATAAGCTGGTCGGGGATGACCAGCTCACCGGGTTTGAATTCCTGCTTGAGGCTGCCGGCGGCGTTAACCGAGATAATCCACTCCACTCCCAGCGACTT
>JAIWFK010000090.1:0-4886 GCA_048631695.1 Calditrichales bacterium | reverse complement strand
CTTCGGCTAACTGTATGAGCATATCAATATCGCTAATTTGCCCCTGCCCCCGGGTAATATCATCCAGGGTCTCCAGCATCTGTTTTGTCCCCAGACGGCAAAAGGTGCATTTACCGCAAGACTCCCTCTGGATAAAGTCCATAAAATAGCGGGCTATCTCCACTACACAGTCATCCTCATCCAGCACTACCATCCCTCCCGAACCCATCATAGCCCCGGCATCGCTAAGCGAGTCAAAGTCAATAGGCTTATCCAGAACCGACGCAGGTAGACAACCGCCAGAGGGACCTCCAATCTGAATCGCTTTAAAACTCCTACCCCTGGGGATACCACCGCCAACATCAAAGATAACCTGGCGCAGTGTAGTGCCCATGGGCACCTCAATTAGCCCGGTATTAACTACCTTACCTGCCAGAGCAAAGACAGCAGTGCCCTTGCTTCTCTCGGTGCCTATATTGGCAAACCACTCCCCACCATTGTCAATTATATGGCGTATATAGGCAAATGTCTTGACATTATTTAACAGGGTTGGCTTTCCATACAGCCCTTTTACTGCAGGATAGGGTGGACGATAATAAGGGATACCTGGTTTCCCCTCCAGCGAGGCAATAAGGGCAGTCTCCTCACCACATACAAAAGCTCCTGAGCCCTGAAACAGCCTAATGTCAAAGCTGAAATCGCTTCCCAGGATACCCTTGCCTAGCAGGTTTAGCCTTCTTGCTTCGTAAAGGGCAGTCTGGACACGCTCTGCGGCTAGGGGATACTCGACACGGATATAGATATAACCGTATCGGGCACCGATGGTATAGCCAGCAATAATCATCCCCTCTATTACTAAGTGGGGGTCGCTTTCCAGGATTGCCCGATCCATAAAGGCACCGGGGTCACCCTCATCGCCATTACATATTACATATTTAGGCTCTCCTACAGCACTGTAGCAGACATCCCACTTCTGCCCAGTGGGAAAGCCGGCACCACCCCTACCCCTTAATCCCGACCTTTTAACCTCCTCTATAATATGCTCTGACTGCATCTGTAGCACCTTAACTAGAGCTGAGTAGCCACCTTTAGCAATGTAGTGGTCTATCTCGGTAGGGTCTATCTGACCACAGTTTTTCAGGATAATCTTTTTTTCATACTTAGCTCGAGGGAAATCTGAGAAGCTGGGAATGATGTCATTCTCTTCCAGGGCACCAAGAACAAATTCAAAACATGGGTTATCACCCACGATAAATTCCTTGACTAGTCTCTCGGCTATCACCGGGTTAACATGCCCATAGCATATGGTAGGGTATTCCGGCTTATGTATAATCACTAATGGCTCGGCATAGCAGTGCCCCAAGCAGCCCACTTCAATCACCGGGTAGTCCAGGTTCTGCCTGCTGAGCTCGTCTTTTATTGCCTGCAGTACTTCCAGTGCCCCGGCTGCCCGACCGCAGGTAGCAGTCCCTACTAAAATTACCGATTGGCCACTATCAAATAGTGCCCGCCAGTGCCATTCAGCACGGTCCTTTATCTCTTGAAAGACCGAAATGATGGTCGACCGCTCAGTTACTTTCATTCCTTGCTCTTCTTTTCCCGCTCCTGTTCAAATGAGAGCAAGAGCCCATCCACTTTGGTGGGCTCAACCTTACCCTGCGGCTTACCATCAACCACAGTTACTGGTGCCATAACGCAGCACCCAACACAGGCGACACTATCCAGGTCAAATTCCCGGTCAGCGGTAGTCTCGCCTCGGTCAATATCTAACCGCCTTTTCCAGGCATCCAGAGTAATGTAACCACCCTTCATATGGCAGGCAGTTCCTAAGCATACTCTTATTGAGTGCCTTCCTGGAGGGTTAAGCCGAAATTGATTATAAAAGGTAATCACGCTATAAACATCTATCCCCGGTACCTCAAGGAATTCGGCAATCTCCAGCATAGCCTCTTTTGGAAGATAGCCAAGCTTTCCCTGAACTTTCTGCAGGATGGGCACGAGATTCCTCCGCTTATTACTATACCTTTTTAGAATTTGCTTAGTTTCCTGTCTGACTTTAGCCTGCTCCTCAGTGGTGCTATTTCCCTTTTTTCCCTTAGCCATTATCTTTGATTTCCCCTAGCAGTTACTCCTTTTATTCTGGGCTACTGTCTTCAACTCAAATCCAGTAAACCTATTCACCACTATCCTCATACCACGAAAACCCCTAGAGTCCATTTCTTCTATCTCTATGCTATCCTCTTCAGCAATCCTTTTACCAACTATCTTTTTTAAGCCTGTATGATGCTGAGTCATTTTACTACGAAGTTCAATTCCCCGAACAAACGTAGACCCTCGTATTGTAGCCCTTTAGTTTAATGATAATGCAAATATTCTTCTTATGCCCGAATTCTAACCACTCTTGCCACCTCTGTCAAAAGCAAGCAATATACATTATAATTAGTTGGGATAGGATACCAAATCATGCCCATTGCCATATCCCGTATATTCAATAATGGCAAGCTGGGTGACTAGAAGATAGTTGCCATACTAAGGAGAATGCTGGAACATAATTTGGTCAAGTATACATAGCTAAGGGAGGAATTTCAATGTCTGAAGAGCTTGGTAAAATAGAAAAACCTCCAGTTGAGGAGTTTAAGAAAGGGAGAAAGTTATATTTTGTTCCCCTCATTTACTGCGCAAAGGAATCCCCATCTGAGTATCTCGAGAAAATTAATAGATATTGGAACCAAGTTGAAAATCAAATGCTTGATTTGGAACTAAAACTGGGGAAAGTTGATAAGATATATCATGAATTAATTCCAGTGGGTGGTGAAGATGGGATAAAAATCATAAAAGAGCTGAATGATAAAAGCTATCATATTATAATAAACAGGCTGGATAAAGACGCTCAGCTTGAAGCCACTGAGCAAAGCGAACTGCTAACTGAATTCATGGATTGGAGTAGATGCTTAGCCACAGGTTTACAAAACCAAAAAGTATTTACCAAGATTTACGAATTCTATATGGAAGCGAGTAAAAGGAGAAACGAATATATCGCTAATCAGATAGATGAAACACTTAAACCAGATGAAATTGGGGTATTATTCATGAGAGAAGGACATCGGGTTCAAATTCCTTCAGATATACAGATATTATACATCGCTCCTCCTGCCCTTGATGAAATTGAGCGCTGGCTTAGAGAACGCGAGGTTAAATCACAGGAAGACTAACATATACTTAAAAGCTCTTAATGCCAGCGCCCAAATAGCACTACTGTTACTCGAGCACAAAAGAGGCTGAAGGTGTTTTAGCCTCCTTTATCATTTAACAATGAATTAGACTTGGTTTCCCTTATTAGTAACTATAAAGAAATCTCACTTCGTACCAAAAAAGCCCGCCGATTATCCTTGGCACCAGATTCCTCCTTTACTTATAGATGTTGGGAGCCTAGTCTGAGCAACGAAATTATCTCTACTATCGAAAATCTTCTCACGGCTGTGGTGCCACTGTATCCGGCAGTGGAATCACACAGATGAATCGAAGAACATCGCTGCTAGTATTGGTAAAACAATGTTCTTCGTTGGGGGCAATGAACACTACAACGCCCTCCTCTATTGACTTTTCTTCTGCTTCACCCTTAACTATCCCCTTACCAGAAAGGACGAAAACCTCATGTTCCCACGAATGGGAATGGAAAGGAGTAGAATTCCCTGGCTTGACCTCAAATACACGCATAACGAATGTGGGAGCACCGTCGTCAGCACCGATGACCACACGGCGCAAAACACCCGGGATATCTTCTATCGCCTCTATCTCCAGGTAGTTGTGCACTTTCATACTGAAACACCTTGGTATTTTATTGTAAGCCAGGATTATTCAGTTCGATTACGGAGATTGAATTTGAACCAGCAGATGACAGGTAATTCTAGATGAGACAAACTGCCTCATTACCGAATGCTTCAGGTAGAGCTACTTGGAGCACAGCTATTACCCGGAGAAGCGGTACCAAATATAGATAAGACTCTTCTGGGAGACTCTTTCCCACACCTAGGACACTTTATCTCACTATCACTATCAGCCATACTACGGCGAAGCTCAAACTTCTCACCACACTCTGTACATTCGTATTCATAGATAGGCATAATAAAAATCGCCTTCCAATAAGGTTCTCATTACCTGTGGTCAATTATAAGAGATAAAGCCAAGCATTGTAAATAGTTTTTTTTAGGTTTTGCTTGCCCTGAACCCCGCCGTAACCTTGATAGCCCAAGTTGTTCAATACATAGACCTTCTAGGTTAACCTTTAAGTTTATCTAATCAAGTTCGAGTCCCCTTTGGTGGACCTTTCGGAATAGTTCCCGAACTTCTTTAATTATCTGGCTTTTTACAACCCTTTTATTGCTGATGTTTATTCTTGCTTTAAGTCTCCTGCCAATACTGTATACAACACCGATAAACTCTCCAATTTGCCGTAAAATATCTTAAATCGGCAAATCTCTACTTTATTAACTCTGGAGCCAGATAAAATTCCGCAGTAGTCTGTTTCACTTGCCAAATCTGTAGACGGAATGTTGGCAGAAAAAGTCATGTTTTTGCTAATATGAATGCGCAGAGCATTATAACCCCTCCTATTTTGGATGGCAAAGATACGCAGATACGACAGGCAGTACAATTCTAGTGTAACTATTTAATGTAATGTTACTTGAGTATGAATCGGGGATTTTAGATTCATAACGACAGCCATTAAGTGGTCAATCTTTTATCTATGTACTGAAAGCTATCAAGATTCCCTGCTAAAAGTGTAAGCCAATCTGTTGGATTACTCAGCGTAAATAATTGAGAGTGAACTACAAACCGTTTATGCTATAATCCATCTACAAGAATATACCTTATATAAAAAATTTTCGTGAAGGAGAGTTACTTCG
>JAIWFK010000089.1:0-4944 GCA_048631695.1 Calditrichales bacterium | reverse complement strand
TAGCCACCGGTCACTATGCCAGAATTAGCCACTCCCAAAATGGGTATCAACTGCTGAAAGCAGTTGACCTGACTAAAGACCAGTCCTACTTCCTCTACACCCTGGGGCAGAGTGAGCTTCAACACATGATACTTCCTTTGGGCGACCTTCATAAAGCGGAAGTGAGAAGACTGGCTGCCAGACTGGGCTTGCCCACCAGTTCAAGGCATGACAGCCAGGATGTTTGTTTTATACCTGATAACGATTATCGCTCATTTGTAGCTAAGCATATCCCTCTTGAACCGGGAGACATTGTTGACATTGAGGGCAAGGTTAAAGGTAGACACAAGGGTTTAGCTCAATATACGGTGGGGCAACGTCAAGGTTTGGGGCTCGCCAGAGGCGAGCACCTATATGTGATAAAGCTTGATGCTGCCAGTAACCGATTGGTGGTAGGCACTCAAGACGAGCTTCTAAGTAATACCCTCAGTGCCAGTAAGCTAAGCTGGGTATCGGGGGAAGCCCCCAAAGAGCCGATAAATATCACAGCTAAAATCCGCTATAAGGCACCTGAGGTAGCAGCTAAACTTCATCCCGGAGACGGGGGGACAGAGGTAAACTTTACTCAGCCTCAAAAGGCGATTGCTCCCGGGCAAGCTATAGTCTTCTATCAGGGTGATACTGTCCTAGGCGGAGGAATAATAGAAGATGCCGCAACCATCCTTTGTTGAAGAGAAATTACTTGAGGCGCAAGGATACCAGCACATCGCCGGTATTGATGAGGTAGGACGTGGTGCTCTGGCTGGTCCGGTGGTAGCTGGTGCTGTTATCTTGCCCTGCCATATAGATGCTCCCTGGCTCACCCAGGTAAAAGATAGTAAGCAGTTGAGCCCAGCCACCAGAGAACTTTTATTTCATCATATTCACGAAATAGCTATCTCAGTAGGCATCGGTATGGCTACCAATGAAGTGGTAGATACTCACGGTGTAATAAAGGCAACACGACTGGCGATGAAGCTGGCTATAGACCAGCTTTCGCCACCGCCTCAATCCCTCCTTATAGATTATATGCTTCTTCCTGAGGTGCCACTACCTCAAAAAGGAATAACCAATGGTGATAGCTTATGCTTCTCAATTGCCTGTGCCTCTATTATGGCTAAAGTGACCCGAGACTTGCTGATGATAGAGTTTGATAGAATCTATCCTGGCTATGGATTAGCCCAGCATAAAGGCTATGGCACCAAGGAACACTTTGCCTCCCTCCACCGACTGGGACCATCCCCTATCCATCGCCAGTCATTTAAACCAGTAAAGGACATAATTCAAAGTCGTTTAGCAACCTATCCCCCTGACCCCCTTCCCTTAATAAGGGAAGGGGGAGTGTAGGTAAGAGAGGGGCTTCGCCCCTCTCTAAAGTCTCTCCCTCTCTCCTTGAGAAGGAGAGGGGGATTAAGGGGGTGAGGCTAATAAGCAATGTCTAAATCAGTTGATGTTTATGAAAGAAGTTAATAGAGAAATGAAACGCAGAGATACTGGTATCCTGGGTGAAAAACTAGCTAAGGATTTCCTTAAAAAGCGAGGCTATCGCATCCTGGAAACTAACTACCGCTGCCCCGAGGGTGAAATTGATATTATAGCCAAGCATAAAGATTTCCTTGTCTTTATTGAGGTAAGAACTAAAAAGAGTCTGGAGTTCGGTAGCCCTGAAGAGTCAATCACACCAACAAAAATAGGGAAATTGATGACTGTCGCCTCTCGCTACCGGCAAACCCATAATAATTTGCCGGCATTGTGGCGCATTGATGTGGTAGCCGTAGAGCTAAACCAAGAAGGGAAGCTATCACGAATCAAACTCATTGAAAATGCAGTAAACGGCGCATAATGAATTTTTCGGCTTTACCCACTAATCTGGCTGTGATAGAATCAACCACTAAGAGTGAAAAGTAATTGTTATGCCTGACGAAAGAAACCGAGAAAGGACGTTCTACCTTTGGGGTTGGGTTCTTTTTCTGGTATGTGCTGTTTTTTTCATAGCCTCGAGCATAGAGAGCGGTAGCCTACTGAGTCTTATCGGTAGTATTATCTTTCTCATTGGCTGTGTAACCTTCATCATCCCTTTAATGGTAAAGGGGAATCGTCTTTAACATGTCTTCACCAGAAGCAATATCAAGAAAAACACTCCGTATTATTGATGCCAATTTGAATCGCGTCGGTGAGGGACTTCGTTTTCTTGAAGACTTAGCTCGTCTACTACTTAACGATACCGCTTTAACTCAGCAACTAAAAAATATACGACATGAGATGCTAAGGAGCGACTGGTCATTTCACCAACAACTCTTAAACGCTCGAAACTCAGAAGGTGATGTTGGTATCAGTATTGAAGCACCTGGTGAGGAGAAACAGAGGGAGATACCTATAACGGTAGTGGCTAACGCTAGAAGGGTTCAGGAATCGCTGAGAGTTTTGGAGGAGATGGCTAAAATCCCAGAGGTTATGCCGCAATTAGACTCGGATAAGTTCAAGCAAGCTAGATTTAATCTCTACACAATAGAGAAAGCACTGCTTTCCAAACTACTGCGCCAGGATAAGATAAAGCGCTTGTCTGGGCTCTATGTCATTATAGACACCGAAGCCCTAGTAAGGGGGTGTAGCCACATTGATGTAGCCAGTCAGGCAATCCAGGGTGGAGCTAAAACAATTCAGTTGCGTGATAAGCTCCAAAGTAAAAAGGAGCTAATGCCTATAGCTCAACAGCTAAAGAACCTATGTGCTGAGAACAATGTACTTTTTGTAGTAAACGACTACCTTGATTTAGCTCTAGCCACTGATGCTGATGGACTACACCTAGGACAGAATGACCTCCCTATAGGAATAGCTCGCCAGCTGTTGCCAATAGACAAAATCCTGGGCGTCTCAACAACTACGGTAAACCAGGCAATTAACGCCGAATCTGAGGGGGCTGATTATATTGCCGTCGGTTCAATATACCCAACCATATCCAAAGAAACGGTGGAGGTAGTCGGCTTAGAAAGGCTGCGTCAAATCAGACAGGCAGTAACCTTACCCCTGATTGCAATTGGTGGTATTGCTAAGTATAATGTCGCTGAGGTTATGGCTGCCGGCGCTGACTCAGTAGCGGTGATTAGTGCCGTAGTCCAAGCAGAGGATGTAGAGGAAGCAGCCCGAGAAATAGTAGAGACACTTGAGCCATAAAAGTGAATAGATTAACCGATAATCTAGATTCAATTGCTGACCAGATTAGACTGAACTTCTCAGCTGAAGATGCAGCTAGGGAAAAGGCACTGCCTCTGTGTCGTGAAGCAATTCGTTACTGTAGCAATGCTATTCGTGCTGTTCACCGCCAGGAGGTTGACCAAGCTGGAGAGCTGCTCCAACAAGCCCGTAACCTGTTTGACGAGGCTAAGCAAACTGTCGCTACTTACAACGAGCTTAGCAATACCGGCTTTATCAGAGATGCTCAGAAGGAGTTTGCTGAAGGCAGTATCACTCTCGCCCTGGTAACCGGGAACCGACTTCCCGAACCTGGTGAATTGAACATTGACGACGCAGCTTACCTGAAAGGATTAGGTGAAGCTGTAGGCGAGCTGAGGCGTTACCTCTTGGATAGTATGAGACGGGGTGACTTATCTCGAGGTGAGGAACTTTTAGAAGCTATGGACGACATCTATAGTATTTTAGTTACTATGGACTTTCCTGACGCCATAACCGGCGGACTACGCCGCACCACCGATATGGTTCGTGGTGTTCTAGAAAGAACACGCAGCGACCTGACATTAGTTATAAGCCAAAAGGATTTAGAGGACAGGTTGGGGAATTTTGAGGGTGATATTAACTAGGTCAATGGTATTAGTTTCATTCATAATAACTATTCTAACATCATCATCAGTAACAAATCTATAAATTATTTATAATTAATTTAGCTCCAACATAATTACCGATTTAGCAGGAATATCAACAATCAGCTTCTCGCCTTTCAATTTCGCTCCGTTGAATTTAACAGGGAATACTCTTTCCTTAAGGTCAAAATCATTAAATGCATTAATTTCTTTTGCAGTCAATATTTCACCTGAGACAGATGAAACTTTTGCCCCATGGATTTCACATTCAAGTTTCAAACTTTTTTGTGGATTTACATTTACAACAGAAATATAAATAATCCCATCCTTGTTAACAGAAGCAGAAACACTAAGTGCCGGCACTTTTTCTTCACCAAATTGATAATCTTCACATTTTAATTCTGAAGGAAGCAAGATAGCATCCTGGTGTACTTTATACATTTTGAATACATAGTATGAAGGAGTTAAAACCATTTCCTCCTTACGAGTTAAAATCATTGCCTGCAAAACATTTACAGTTTGGGCAATATTTGTCATTATTACACGCTCACAATACTGATTAAAAATATTCAGATTTATTGCAGCAACTATTGCATCCCTAAGAGAATTCTGCTGGTATAGAAAGCCCGGTTCGGTACCTGCTTCAACATCAAACCAGTTGCCCCATTCATCTACATATAATCCAATTCTTTTCTCAGGGTCATATTTATCCATGATTATAGAATGTCCGGAAATTATTTCCTCCATTTTCAGGGTTGTTTTTATAGTTCCAAACCATTCTTCTTCAGTAAACTGAGTGGCAGAACCTTTATTCCCCCAGTTTTTATATACAGTATAATAATGAAGCGACAGACCCTGCATCATCCCTATGCTTTTTTGTTCTTTCATCAGGACTTCTGTCCAGTTATAATCAGTACCATAAGGTCCACCCCCAATTTTTAAAAGTTTGTTGCCACTAAAGTTTCTGCAGTAAGTAGAATATCTCCGCATCAGATCGGCATAATATTCAGGACTCATATTACCTCCACAACCCCAGTTTTCATTGCCAATACCCCAGAATTTCACCTGCCATGGGTCTTCACGACCATTTTCTTTCCTCAATTTCGTC
>JAIWFK010000088.1:0-4999 GCA_048631695.1 Calditrichales bacterium | reverse complement strand
AACAGGTAATAGATAAAAATGCCGGGGATGCCTATCAAAACTATCATTCCTAAGGATGTAAAAGCCCACATAATACCACCCACTGCCCCGGTAGCAACAACAAGGGCGACAGCCGCAAGAATAAGTAAACTTACCCATCGCTTTCTGTTTAGTATTGTCATTGTTCCAGCTCCCCCTTTTCTCTATTCATAGTGATGAGCATGTCATACACCAGCAAGAGGTTTCTCTCCGCTTAAACTTCTCTCTACCGTTTGCATAAGCTGCCCCATGTCAAAAGGTTTCTGAATATATGCATAAGGCTTGACTTCAGCAACCTTTCCTCTATTAGGTTCCAGGACTGATATAATAATGAGTGGCACCTTTTCAGACCATTCACGTTTCTCCAGAAGTTTGGCAAGGAACCAACCATCACAGTCAGGAAGTCTAATGTCCAACACCAATAGGTCAGGTTTTTCTTCAAACAAACACCCGACGGCGTCGGCTCCACTATAGAATACCTTGACATCGTACCCTCTCTTGTTTAGACATATGCGTATGATTTTCGAAAGGAGGGCATCATCATCCACAATTACGATCTTTTTGCTTTCCACGTTATTATTATGGAGGAAAAAGCATAAAGAAGGCATAAGGATATGGGAGGAAGCTATAAGGATTTTATAAGGATTTTAATCTCTAAGAGAAAGAGATGGTGGCTAACATTATGGATAGGCTTTTACGAGCAATGAGTTTGCCTGTGGAATATCACTCCGGCTTAACGAAACGATAACCAATGCGTGGCTCGGTAACAATGAATCGAGGATTTGAGGGGTCATCTTCTATCTTACGCCTGAGCTGAGTTATAAAAGTGCGAACATATTCGATTTCTTCACCATATTCTGGGCCCCAGACATTATGCAGTAACTCTCTGTGGGTTAGTACTTTTCCACAATTGGAAGCCAGATAGGCTAGCAGCCCGTACTCTGTACGCGTGAGTTTGATAATTTGCCCATTCCGTTTAACTACCCGCTTGGACAAGTCAACTTCAAGCTCTCCAGCAGTGAATATAGGCACATCATTAGTTATGCCTGCGGAATGCCGCAGAGCAACTCTAATTCTGGCTAGCAGCTCTTCTATGCCAAAGGGCTTGGTAACATAATCGTCAGCGCCCTCATCCAGAGCTCTAACCTTGTCTTTCTCATCTCCCCTTACGCTCAGGATTATGATGGGCATATCTGCCCACTCCCTTATCTGGCGGCAAGCCTCGATACCATCCATCCGGGGCATATTCACATCGAGCACGATTACATCTGGAAGGACACGCCCTGCCATTTCTACAGCCTCGACGCCATCTTGGGCAAGATATACCTCATAGTCTCGAGCCTCCAAGTTGGCGCGGATAAACATGCGTATCTTCGGCTCATCATCAACTACTAGAATCTTGGTCTTTTCAGCCATCAAATTTTAAGCCTCACTTTTCGCCCGGCAGTGTAATAGGCAATCTGAAGTAAAAAGTGGAGCCATGTCCGATTTTACTTTCGGCCCAAATCTGCCCGTCGTGACTGAGAATAATGGACTGACAAACAGCTAAGCCTAGACCAGTACCCCCGGGCTTCTGCCGATCCTGGCTCCCTCGGTAGAATTTGTCAAATACCTTCCCCAAGTCTTCCTGTGGTATTCCCGCACCCTGATCATACACACCCACTTCTACCATACCATCCACAGTCCTAGCCCTTATAGTTATGCAGGTTCCCTCTTCGGAGTAAGCAGCGGCATTCTCCAGCAGGTTAATCAGCACCTGTCTTATCTGACCATAGTCAGCGCAGATTTCTGGCAAATCGGGCTCAAAGTCGGTCTCGAAGGTATGCTTATTTTGAACCCATTTCTGCCTCTCCAGAACCTCACTTATGAGATCCGTAATATAGCAGCGCTCCTTGTCTGGTTTCCAAGCATTTGCCTCAAGCCTGCTCATGTTAAGCAGATTGGTAACCAGACTGGCTAATCTATCTGTCTCCTCGCTTACGCCGGTTAAGAGCATCTCGCTGGTTTCAGTATCCAAATTTATGTCTTTCTGCAGGAGGCTGCTCACGATTCCCTTTATGGAAGTCAATGGTGACCGTAGCTCGTGGGAGACATTGGATAGAAGTTCAGATTTTAGCTGGTTGAGTTCGGCAAGCTCCACCTCGACCTTTTTACGCTCTGTGATGTTTCTGAATGTGGCGAGTTGGCAAATTTCCCCATCAGAATCAACAAAGGGTGAAGCAATCACTTCATAAGTTCTGCCATCTGGAAAGTTGTATTCCCATCTCTCAGTTGCCCCATTTATAACATTTGGTAGCCTGCAGATTTGGTCGCATGGGTCATCAAAGTTGTACAGATGTTTATAGCAGTAGGAACCAGTGCCCTCACCGAATTCCCTTGCCATACTTGGATTCATATAGCGTACCCTGTAGTCAGGACCAACGATGGAGACCGCGTCTTCCATTCTATGCAGTATGCCCAGAAGCTTATCTCTCTCGCTTTCCACCAGAGCCTCAAGATGGCTGCGCCGGTCGGACTCATTGTGTACCATCCCGGTAAGGGAACCCATAACGCCAGCAATTATGGTAAAAAACACTGTCCTGAGTATCGGGTCAGGGAAGGGAGACATTATGAAAGAGCGGGGCAAAAAGGCGATGAGGGCGGCAATGGTAATAATTACTGCCCCTTTGACCCTGAAGGTGTAGCCGGCAAAGATTATTGGGGCGAGAAAAAAGAGGCGGTGTATATCGTGCACACCGTAGAAGAAATCCCAGCGTAATAATTCCCAGCCAGCGAAGTCCACCAGCTCCCCGAAATAGTATAATAATGTGCAGATCCAGAAGAGCAAAAACAGTGTGAAGAACGAGAAGAAATTGCGGCTTCTGAGCACAGCTAAAGCTCTACGATTAGACGTAACATCACCCACTTTTTCTCTCCTTGCCCGATAAGGTATTACGATAGGACTGTCTTTCTATGATTCTATTTCTAGCTATATCTCTAGGTAGCAATTTGGTGGCACCCTCCTCCCTTTCTGTGATTTTGCCATATCATATGCCGTGGTGAGATGAGTATTAGCAGGTTGAGTTAGAGTGCCCCCTTCAATTACTGGCGGCTGCTAACAGCCCTAAAGGCTGCAACAGCCACCAGTAACTTCTCGGTATCCTGTTATTACTTGCGTGCCACAAGGACATTTTCCTTTTCCTTGATCGGCTCCTTCGCCATAGCTTCACCGTAGGTCTCGGCAAGTTCATCGCCTAGACCTTCAGCAGCTGCCTCCATGGCTTTGGCACGCTCGGCTCTGCGGGGCGGGCGATCACTCCAGATGACCACACCAACTATGCCCAATCCGATCAAAACAGGTATGCCGACGAAGATCCCGAGGACCATTAAGATTGCCCACGCCGTTTCCATCAATTTCACCTCCTTTATTTATTTAGCTTCCAGAGGTAAAAGCCGGATTATGGAGCTAGCTTGTTGACTCTTCTCTCTTTACCCCTTCTTTTATCTCCATTATCAGCTTACCACTCTTCTAACAAACCCGGCTTCCGCTGTGATACCTATTTCTAACCTCCAAAAACACCTAAACTGCTTAGTTTCAGCTTATGCTTTTTACCTAGCTGTAACTGTTTAAAATTAGGTAGATATGCCTACATGTTGCGCCTATCTCCAAGTTGCGACTTTAGCCAGAATGGGGTATGATACAAATAGGGTAAGGAGGGATAACCCCTGGGCAAGATCAAGATTCTAATCGCTGATGACCACGTAGTAGTGCGGGAAGGTACTCGCCAGATTCTAGAGCAGGAGCCAGACCTGCAGGTAGTTGCTGAGGCTGGTGATGGGGAGGAAGCAGTGAAATTGGCAGGTACCTTCAAGCCAGATGTAGCCATAATCGACATTGCTATGCCCAGGCTCGATGGCATCGAAGCGACTAGGCAAATAAAGGTACTTTATCCCACCACGGCTGTACTGATACTCAGTGCCTATGACGATGACCAATTCGTCTTCAGTCTTCTGGAAGCTGGAGCTGCTGGCTATCTGCTAAAAAGCATTCGTGGCCGCGAACTCATTGACGCCGTACGAGCGGTGTATGCTGGAGATTCAGTGCTTCACCCGTCAATTGCCCGCAAAGTGTTAAACCGCTTTAGCGCTGTTTCTGGCAGACCCCAAGAGCAGAAGCCTTCGGCGGTACTTACTGAGCGCGAGATTGAGGTTCTGAGCTTGGCAACCCGGGGATTAAGCAACCAAGATATCGCCAGCGAGCTCAGTGTTAGTCTACGCACTGTTCAGGCTCACCTCGGTCATATCTTCAATAAGCTACAGGTTAGCTCACGGACTGAGGCTGTGGTGCATGCCTTGAAAGAGGGCTGGGTTACCCTCGAGGATGTACCCTAAGAGTTAGGACTTTGGAGGATACCCCAGGTATGGTCGGAGCACACCAATCATTGATAAGTCGGTTGATAAGGGTAATTCGCAAACCAGCTTTTTGGCTTATTCTAGGTCTATTCGTGCTTATCACACTTTCACACTATAGCGAAGCCCTTGGGTACACGGAGTTGTTTACTCACATAATGCCAGGCATCGGCTTAACTCGGCATGCCTTGGAGAGAATCCTCTATCTGGTACCAATAATCTGGGCTGGCTTCCTGTTTGGCTTCAGGGGAACTATCATCACTTCGCTAGCGGCGCTTGTGTGCATGTTGCCTCGTGCTATCCTCATCTCGCCGAATCCCACAGATGCCATGGCTGAAACAGGGGCCGTTTTTATTACCGGCAGTGCTATTAGCAGCTTGCTAGCCTTTTCTATGAAGTTGTTGCATCGTGAGCGGGAGTACACCAATCAGCTAAGAATGGCTCAACAGGAATTAATAACATCCGAAGAAAGATATCGGGAGCTATTCGAGAGCGCTAACGATGCTATCTGGCTTCACGATTTGCAGAAAAACATCATTGCAGCTAATAAGTCCTTGTCCAGGCTTACAGGCTATACTTTGGAGGAATTATC
>JAIWFK010000087.1:0-5013 GCA_048631695.1 Calditrichales bacterium | reverse complement strand
CGCTCGCAACAAGCTAAGCAATCTCCGAATAGAGAGAAAAACACGAGATTGCTTCGTCCTTTATCCTTTATCCTTCACCAAAGGGTGAAGGATGAACCGAAGGACTCGCAATGACATAGAACCATGGACAGGTGTAGAGAGAGCGGCTTGACCTAGAAGACAATATTACTCTTTGCCTTCAACGGCACCCTTGGGTTTAACCTTTATTTTTTTAGGCTTAACCTGCTCAGACTTAGGGATGGTTAATGTCAGGAAGCCATTCTCAAAGCTTGCCTCCGCCTTATCACTGTCCAACCCGCTGGGGAGGGTCACCGAGCGACTAAAAGCACCGTATCGATGCTCCTGATAGAAGTAGTCTTCTCGCTTGGTCTCCTCTTCAACCTTGGCTTCACCCTTAATGGTTAGGATGTCACCGGTGATGGTAATATCAACCTCTTCCGGTTTTACCCCGGGTATGGCAGCTTTAACCACCACTTCGTTGGCGGTCTGGTACATATTTACTGCGCAAGATACCCTGGGACTAAGCGTACTATGGAATCGATGCGGAGTAACAAAGCTATCCTCAAATAGCTTGTCCATCGCCTGTCTCAGGCTTATCATTTCATGGTGTGGTTGACATCGTATCATATGCATTATTATTTACCTCCTGTTTATTTAGTTAGGTCCGCCGCTCTCTGAACCCTATTAGCAATATAGCATCTTTAATAAAGTTTGTCAACTTTATTTATAATATATTAATAACTAACCTGTAATTAATATTGACATATTCCTTAAAATAGTTTATAATACCTGGTGAATGTAGGCAGAAAAATGGCAGGTAAAGATTACTATAGTATATTAGGTGTAGAGCGCACCGCCAGTGAGCGCCAGATAAAGCAGGCTTATCGGCGGCTGGCGCGTAAGCATCACCCCGATGTTAATCCTGATGACAAATCGGCAGAGGCAAAGTTTAAGCAGATAAACGAGGCTTATGAGGTTCTGTCTGACAAGGAGAAGCGGCAGAAGTATGACCAATTTGGCGACCAGTGGCAGTATGCTGACCAGTTTGCCCGGGCAGGGTGGCAGCAAGCACCATTCCGGGATTCCCGCCAGGGTGGCTCTAGAATCTACTTCGGCGATGATGATATAGGTAGCCTGTTTGATGATTTGCTCCGCGGCTTTACCACTGGAGCCTCAAGCCGTCAGGCTCAGCCACGGCGAGGTCGGGATACAGAATACCCGCTGGACGTAACATTGGAAGAAGCCTATCACGGCACGCCACGCACTATCGGCCTTGGGGATGATGAGCGCCTTGAGGTCAAGATTCCGCCCGGAGTTAAGGATGGGTCTCGGGTTCGCATTGCCGGTAAAGGCGAACAGGGTTACGGTGGGGTGAGGGGAGACCTTTACTTAGTGATTTCGGTGAAGCCACACCAATTATTTAAGCGGCGTGGCGATAATCTCTATGTTAAGGTAGCAGTACCACTGGTAGTAGCCATGCTGGGTGGTGAGGTTAAGGTACCTACTCTTAAGGGCAAGCTGGCATTGAAGATTCCACCAGAGACTCAGAATGGGCGTTCCTTCCGCCTGTCCGGGCAGGGTATGCCACACCTGGGTAATTCTGTCCGTGGTGACCTGTTGGCTAAGGTGAACGTAGTGTTGCCCACTAACCTAACTCAGCAGGAAAAGGAGCTATTTAAACAGCTTGCTCAGCTTCGCTCAACTTGATAGGATATATTAGGATATATATAGGTTAGGTTATTATGAATTTTGATGATACTGAACCAAGATATGTAATAAGTATAGCTGCCAGAATAATAGGTGTGCAGACTCACACCTTGCGCTATTATGAGAGACTTGGCATAATAGAGCCATCTCGGTCTGGGGGTAATATCCGGCTATATTCGGAGAGGGATATAGCTCGCCTCAGGCGGGTAAAGACTTTAATGGATGATATGGGGGTTAACCTGGCGGGGGTAGAGGTTATTATAAGAATGATGCAGCAAATGCTTGAACTGCAAAACCATGTGCAGGAGCTGAAAGCGGAACTGGATAGATTAAGACAGGCGAGGCACTAGTCTCGTGCTTGCTTTCGATGTAACCCTGATGTAACCCTAAGGTATATAAGATAGGAAGCGATAAGCTAAGGATGCTCAAGTATTCTAAACAAGATTCATCTTATTATCTTAAAGGAATAGCATTTGTGGATAGAGCATTTCCTCGAGCAGAAGTTAAACCCGATATATAAGGCCCATTACGCAGTTTGGATTTACTGGTGGCCACTATGGAGGGCTATATATACCGGACGGAATATTCGGCGAAAGTGGTGGCAATTTAGCTTAGTAGAAGAGGGACAATCCCTGCTGGATTATGGCTGCGGCACCGGTGATTTTTCCATTCCTGCGGCTAAAATAGTAGGCAAGAGGGGAAAGGTACATGCCTTAGACTGCTCCCCCCGTCAACTGAAGATAGTAGATAAGAAGTCAAAAAAGGCAGGATTACCCAATATAGAAACAATACTGTCAGATAACAAAACCGGTTTGCCTGACGAATGTATAGATATAGTCTGGATGTGTGATGCCTTCCACGAGATAAAACAAAAACGGGAGGTATTGGAGGAGCTACACAGGGTATTAAAAAGAGAAGGTGTTCTGGCTATATATGATGGCATGAGGGACAAAGTTTTAAACTATACTGAAGGTTTGTTTGCCTTGACCGGGAGAGATGATAAATTGCTTAGATTCGTTAAGTGATGGATACAATGGCACAAACAGACATAGAAGCCAAGAAACATTGGCCAAAGAAAGAAATTTATCTAGGTGTCCTGGCCATAGTGTTTACTATTGGGCTTTGTGCGGCTGCTATTTACTATAAAGACGATTTAATGAATATAGACTATATGGCAGGCTATGGTCTCCTGGGTCTGTTCATTATTTCCTTTATCGCCAGCAGTACTTTTAGCATCACCGCGGTACCACTCCCTTTTTGGCTTCTGGTATTAACCTTGCCCAGTGTTATATCTTCTCAATGGGGGATATTGGCTCCAGTATGGATAGGACTGACTACTGCCATTGGTATTGCTTTAGGTCAATTGCTCACTTTCATGATTGGCTATGGAAGCAGAAGTCTTTCCGAGAGAATTACCGCTAAGTTTAATAATCGCTACTATAAAAGGGCAATGGAGTGGGCACGGCGGCATGGTTCGTGGGCTGTCTTTATCATGTCAGCCATATTTAATCCCATTCATCTACCTATGACTATTGCTATAGCCGCCCTCCGCTATCCCCCGTATAAATTTTTTATTTATTCTTTGCTCGGTGCTTCAGTTAAGAGTCTGTTCGTTGCTTTTTGTGGTTATTTTGGGCTATCTTCCTTATTCGGTTTTCCATAAGTGTGGAGGGAAAGCGTAATATGGTTCACCTTACTTGGTTCATAGTGCTCGGAATATGTCTTGGAGTAGGCGTCTGGCAGCTAGCTGTTTGTCTAGGCGAAATCCGAGACAAAAACAAGAAATATAAAGCAGCCAGAGCCTATGCCCTGAAAAGAAACAAGCCACTACTTATAGCCGGCGGTCCCTGGGGTAATAAGCGAATTCGTCACTGGTTGAATAGACCAGCACATGGTTGCGGTGATGTATGTCTTGATATTGACCGCCGTGCAATAAGCAACCATCCAAAAGGGGTAATTGCCGATGTTACTCATATCCCATTTGCGGATAAGAGCTTCGGAGCGGCTTTTGCTAGTCACCTACTAGAGCACCTGGCAACCATTGATGACGCTAAAAAGGCGTTGGCTGAACTCAACAGGATAGCTGAAGCCGTTTTTATTGTCTATCCTTCCAGACAATCTATCGCCGGCTGGGCTATACCAGACCATCACCTCTGGGTTTGGCAAAAAAACAATACAACCTACCTCAAGCAAAGAGGTAAGTCAGCAGGTAAGAACAAGGAGGAATATATATTTGAACCAGCCAGAGAAAGACCTTAATTATGAATATAACTCAGTAATTGTAGAAAATCCCAGTGAGCAGTTAACCATGCCTGATGTGGACTTAGTCTTGCAGAAGGAAGCCCATCATCTGTCTCAGCAACTCTTTGATAATGAAGCAAAAGGAGGAATTGATTTCACCAATAGGCTTCTGGATACTTGCCAGAGGGCTCGAGATAAAGATTTTCTGCTTATTCATAATCCTGGTGGCTGGGGATGTTCACACCTGGAGAATTTATTGCGATGGGAGAGGAGCGTCGTGGAAGGAATCAGTGCCACCATAGAACAGCTTGGGTACTCCTGGCTACTGACTCAACACTTCCGTGGTGGTAGCAGTTGGTGGGCACATATGCGGTCTGTGAAAGAAGAGGCCAGGTTCTTTCTTAAAGGCAAATCCTCCAGGGCAAGGGTTCTGGTAGCCGAGTTAAAATTCATAACTCAACACATCAGCAACCTCAAGATTATACTGATAGGAGCCAGTCAAGGAGCTGCCTTCAGTAATAAAGTAATACAGCAGCTAGGTGAGCTTCACCAAGTTTATAGCATTGAATTGGGTATATTTTTCCCTCACCTGTCCCGTCGAGTAGTTACTGATAGAACCTTGGCCATAGATAGTAATGGTGTGATGCCTGACCCTATGGTGCATAGGAATCTGAAGGCTGGATTTAAGGCATATATAACTGCTCCCTTCCGATGGATAAAATATCGACTGCAAGGGAAACCAGAAAAATACACCTACTGCATTAATGCCCTAGGACATGACTACAGTTGGGATTACCCTGAGGTTCAGCAAAAGATAATAAATTTCCTGACCGCCAACTTTAGTACTAAAAGTGACTTGGAGGGGGGCCTATCATGAGGCAGGAGAGATTTACTGAGCAGGCACAGGAGGCGCTGGCTACCTCCCAGGAGCTAGTCCGTCACTATCATCACAGCCAGTGGGATGTAGAGCATATCCTGCTGGCACTGGCCCGCACACTAAGGCAATCAAATGGGCTTCTGCTCGCCCATCCAATTTGCGGGGATACTTCCGCCGAGGTCGACGGT
>JAIWFK010000086.1:491-5023 GCA_048631695.1 Calditrichales bacterium | reverse complement strand
CCTTAGACTCGTCATGTTGAGAAAGCTCCTCAGCCAGTTCAGCGAAGTCCTCACCTGCCTCCAGCCTGGCTGTCACACTTTGTGCCTCCTCCTGGCTACCCAGCAATATTGCTTGAACATGGGCTTCGCCAGACTCTTCCTCCCTTTCTAAAACCTCGATTAACCAGTAACCTACCTTCTTGTTTATCGTTTCATCATATAGCGGCTGACTTAACACATCTATTTCACAACTGAATGCATACTCTTCAGGTATAGAACTGCCTAGCTGTGCGGTCAAAATATGTTCAGGATGCCAACCAAGGTCTCCCTTTTGGTCTTTAGAAAAATCATTCAGAGAAAGCTCACCAGCCAGCTCGGCGAAGTCCTCCTCGCTCTCCAGCCTGATTATTACCTCATTTGCCTGGCTCTCACTCTCCAGGAGCATTGCCATTACATGCCTTTGCTCGGCATATACGGGCACCTGCGGCTCAAAATGCTCATCACGCAGTTCGCCCATCAACAGTTCAGTTCTGACTAAATCCCTATATTCCCTACTTAAGGGAAGGTCACGATTCTTAAGCTCCTCATCAACCTCATCGTCGCTAACAATGATAGGGGTAGGCAGGTCCATAGCCCCTTGTCTTATTAGCTCATTCTGCTCAATAACTCTCACCACCTCATCAGCTAAATAAGCCATATAGTAGCTGGGCTGACCTTCTCCATAATGTTTAAGCACCTTTATATAGTAATCCATATTGAACTCAGTATCATTTACACTAATTACAGTTTGACGCAGTGGTTTATACTCAGGAATATACCACTTGCTATAAACCCCAAATCCGACAATACCTAGAACAGCGACAACAATAAAAATCCCAGCGCCAAGAATGATACGCTGCCTTCTTTTCTGCTTTTGCCACAGGGAAAGCTGACGCTTAGTAACCTCACGGTGTGGTTTTACCACCTTCTTCTTAGTCAAAACTTATCCTTTCTCTGGTAGGATTAACTTGATGCTATATTTATAACCTAAAATCGCAATCTTTTCAAATATGCTCAGGTAAGTATACCTTAAGAGCAAGTATAAGGAAGGGAGGTGAATATGGTAGAACGGCTAGACAGAATGTCTTTGCCCTGTCTGATTTTACCCAGAGACCGGTCAAAGTCAGCTTATACACACCAATGCCATAGGAGCGTGAGCAGGGTAAGTCATAATACAAATCAGTAAATCACAGCTTTGTCAAAGCTAATCTTTAAACTTACTTTCCACCTCGACCGGGGGAATACCATCTTCGTTCCAGCCACGCTTCTGATAGTACAATGAAAGAAGCTTCTCAAATTCTTTCTTATCAATTACCTTACCCGCATTGGGACCGGTAAGAGGTGGGTTAGCCCAAACCTTGTAGGGAAGGCTATCGTCCTTACGACTTATGCCGAGGCGGGTATTTATCAAGCGCGTCAGGTCGTAGATATCATTAGATAGCTCCAGAAGCTGCTCCAGGGATGCTTCCTTTCCAGTTACGAATTTATAAAAATTCTCATAGTGCCGTTCATTCAACCCCAGCTCTATCCAGGGCAGGCGGCAAACACCGAGCATGTCAAATAATGGGCGCACTTTCTGGTGGTAAATTACTATGCCAACCTTCTCTTCATCAGACCAGTTCTGACCCTCTTCTATTTCCTTAGCAATTGTCCAGGCCCGTGTGTGATGCGCCCCAATGTCCGAGGTGGCATAGGACAGTCCCATGGTAATGCCGGAGCGGCTATCATAAGCCGACTGCTCAAGGCCCTTGACCTGGAGGATGATTTTATCCATTTCAGGCCACCTCTCGATAATACGGCGAGACCCATCGGCAAGAATATCACCGATGCCCTGCCGTTCAGCGATTTTTTGTATCAGTTCCAATATTGCATCCTCATCTCCCCAGGTAATCTCCCTGCCATCGAGGTCGGAGAGCGATAATATCCCCCTCTCATACCCTTCTATCACGGCTCCCACAATGTTACCTGTAGAAATGGTATCTATCCCCAGCTCATCACAAAGTTGGACTGCCGAAAGTATGGCTGCGAAATTGTCGATTCCCAGGTTCGGTCCCAGCATAGCGCATGATTCATATTCCGGGCCCTCAATTACTGTCCCGGTGTACTTGCCATTCTTCACCAGGCAAATATTGCCGCAACACATGGAACACGAAAAACAGGCGCTATCACCTATCTTGTAGTTAGCCAGCATTGTCGCCCCATTAATCTGGTCGTGCTTGGCAAAAACGGTGTCCTTAAAATTACATACCGGCAGAATCCCCTTCTCGTTGGCGTACTCAATGACATTCATCAAGCCTTCCTGCTGCCACATTCGGAAATACTTGTGTTCCGCCATGTATTTATAAGCCCTGTCAGCCTCCTCCATCAGCCCGCTCACATCGTAGGTTGGAAGGTCTTTGTGTCCCCGTACCACAATCGCCTTGAGGTTCTTGGCTCCCATGATGGCGCCAATCCCAGCCCTGCCGGCATTGCGGCTCCAGTCGGTATTAACACAGGCAAACTTCACCATGTTCTCACCAGCCATGCCAATGGTGGCAACATGGACAGCGTAGGTGCCCAGCCGCTCTTTGATAATTCCCTCAGCTTCCAGACAGCTTTTCCCCTTCAGCTCAGGCATGGGAAGTATAGTCGTCTCACTGTTATCGATAAATAGTACTGATAATTTTGGCGCTCGGCCACTAATAGAGAGAATATCTATTCCCGTCTGCCGCAGCTCAACACCGAAGCCACCGCCCATGGATGAGTCACCATAGAGCCCGGTGGCTGGTGAGATGGCAGCAAAGGAGGTCTTTCCCGACGAGGGCAGGTAAACCCCGGTCAGGGGTCCCGAGGCGATAACCAAGAGATTCTCCGGGCCGAGGGGGTTTACCCTGAAATCATGCTTCTTCAGATTGTCCCAGACCAGTTTGGCGCCGAAGCCACGCCCCCCGATATACCTTTCTAGGAAGTTGTCCGATAGCTCACGGTGCTGGGCAGTGCCATTGGTAAGGTCAACATGCAGATGCTTTTTAAAATATCCGCTCTTTAGACTCATAGCTCTTCCTTCCCTATTTCGGCGTAGTGGATGACCTTCTTTTCGCCCTTCTCATAGAACTCAATTTCTTTCATCTGAGTATAGCTCAAGACATTGTTAAGACGCTTGAATTCACCCAGGGCGGACTCTGGTATGAGCCTAATCGCTCCCGTGGGACATTTCTTAACGCACTCAGGGTCTCCCCCGCACATATCACATATAATAGGCAGGTCACAATCTTCGTGTACATATATCGCTCCGAAAGGACAGGCATCCACGCATTTATAACACGAAATGCAATTCTCCTCATCCAGTTGAACAACGCCGTTGCTCCGCCGTAAGGCATCAACGGGGCATACCTGCGCACAGGTAAGCACCTTACACTGGCTGCATACAATCGGCATTCTAATTACCGGGTGAGGGTATGTAATCAGTACTCTTATTGCCGACTTCTTGGGATTGCATACTCCGAAGTGCTTGATGGCACAAACAAGTTCACATATCCGGCAACCAGAACACTGCTCCGGAATTACGGTTAGCTTTTTCGACATCAGATAATCCTCCAGAAGACTGGTGCTATTATCGCCCAAGGTAATGACAGAAGAGTCAGTGGGCTTTTTAATTGGTAGTTTAGGTGGCTCCTTTCAGCTACGGTGCAGCTAAAAACAAGGCGCTTAGGGTTCAGCAAATCGGACACCAATTATCAGAATACCTGCCAAAGGAGACATTGTCAATAGGAGCGAAGAGGAGGGCTTAATGTGACCAACCAGCAACTTTATAATTATCATCGCATATACGGATATCGGAGGGATTTTTCAGTAACAACTACCAGCTCGGCAGGACTGGCAAACCTAATAACGAACTTCTTTAATTGAACTTTACGAAATGTGTTCATTACAGAATTGACTTATAAATCTATAATGGTTGCCTCTGCTTATCTCAAAAGGGTTTTTACTTCAAGAGCCCGTATATTATGCGGTATAATCATCATAGTGTAGATGATAAAAGGAATTTGGATTCTTGAGCGATGTGTCAGCGACCGCTTCCCCTACCGTTTGCAGATTCAAGGCACTCCCTAAGGATGTGCTCAGCGTTATATGCTGGTATTACAATGCTTACGCCAGTTATGGGACTTATATCTTCAGCCGGCAAGTATCATTACCACCTTGGTATAGACTATTCCCATGAAGATGATAAACAGTATCCAGGTAACAGTGGAGAACCTTATTCTCATTCTCCCCAGAACAGCAATCGTCTTCCCCTCAACCACAGGCTGGGTCAGTTCCAAGAAGATAAGCAGGGCAATAAGGACTATGGCCGTAATAATGCCCACATTGAGCCCCATGTCGCTACCAAAGGTGCTCTGATAGTAGGTCATGGTGCTCATAGAACTCATCACTGAGGTGGAAAAGGATGCGAAGCTAACGAAACTCGACCATACCTGGGGAGGATATGGTGGTGAGGAGATGACCTCCTCATAATTACCGTGCTCCGATTGAGT
>JAIWFK010000086.1:0-481 GCA_048631695.1 Calditrichales bacterium | reverse complement strand
TGACCACGAAGTTTAGCTGCTCCCCCATCTGTAGTGGATTCTCGTAGGCATACTTGTAGTTCTTGCAAGAATCAGGGGCGATGGTGGTGGTTCCCTCCTTTAGAAGCTCACCATTAGCATAGAACTGGTATCTGGTGACCGCAGCCTCGGAGGAAGGGTTATTCAGCTTGAAGGTGACTATTATAGGTTCACCCTCTCTGGGTGCTTGAGGAATAACCGCCATCGCCACCGGGTCTGATGTTCCCATCACCGTCAGCCAGAAGCTACCCAGGAGGAGAACCGCCATCCAGAGGATAGCCAGCTTGAATGCCATAGCTCTATTTTTACTTTGTTCCATTCTTTATGTTTCAGACACCAGAATATTTTTGACTTCTTGCTTCTCTCTTGCCTCGGGTGGTCGTCCCACCTGCCGGAAGTAGATATAGACAAAGAGGAGATACCACAGGGGAAACAGAATGTATATCGTCCAGAAGTGCGCCGT
>JAIWFK010000085.1:0-5086 GCA_048631695.1 Calditrichales bacterium | reverse complement strand
AAAACAATTATTGCCAGATTGTTCTCTAGGCACAGGGAGAGAGCAGTAGTATCCATTACTTTCAGGTGCAGATTCAGTGCTTCACGATGAGTAAGTTTATCAAACTTCTTCGCATTGCGATTCTTAAGAGGGTCAGCACTATAGATGCCATCAACATTATTTTTTGACATAAGTAGTACCTCTGCCTCGATCTCAATGGCTCGAAGAGCAGCCGCAGTGTCAGTAGTCATATAGGGATTGCCGGTACCCCCGGCGAAGATTACCACTCTACCCTTCTCTAAATGGCGAATAGCACGGCGTCTAATGTAGGGTTCAGCCACCTGTTGAACGCCTATAGCTGACTGTGTTCTGGTAGTTACTCCTTCTCTTTCCAGTGCATCTTGGAGAGCCAGGGCATTTATTATTGTAGCCAGCATACCTGCATAGTCAGCGGTAACCCTGTCCATACCATTATCCGCCGCTTTAGCCCCGCGCCAGATATTTCCACCGCCAACAACAATAGCTACACCAACTCCCTTTTGAATCACTTGCTTAATCTGCTTGGCTACCTTAGTTAGGATTGAGGTATCAATGCCAAAGCTAGCTTTACCACTAAAAGCCTCGCCGCTGAGCTTGAGTAGAACACGCTTATACTTAGTAGTAGTCATTGACTTTCTTCTAACGAACTCAGGTGATGATTTTGGACAACCTTCAATCCCAGCCATCCTTCTTCTAATCTACCCTCTTAGTTCAAATCTAGTAAATCTGCTTACCTTAATATTCTCTTTTACCTTAGCAATAGTTTCGGTAATAATGTCTTGAACAGTCATATTAGTATTCTTAATGTAAGGCTGAAGAAGCAGACAAGCTACCTCGGGTTCTATATCAGCTCCCTCAGGGGCTTCCTCCTTTGAAATAAATTTAGGCTCTTGAGCGGCAACTTGCATCGCCAGATGGTGAGCCAACTTCTTGAATTCATCAGTGCGGGCAACGAAATCAGTTTCGCAGTTCACCTCAACCATAGCACCGATACGCCCTCCCACATGAATGTAGGCTTCAATTATCCCCTGGGTTGCAGAGCGCATTTCCCTTTTCTGTACCTGAAAAAGGCTTTGTTGTTTTACAATTTGGAGTGCTTTTTCCATCACTCCTTCAGCTTCAATAAGAGCATTCCTACAATCCATAATGCCAGCTCCAGATTGGTCTCTCAACTCTTTTATCCTATCTGTTGGAATTTTCAATCTTTACCTCCCTGCCTTACTCATCAGGTGTGAAAATAAGAGGTTCGGAAATTTCAGTAGTCTCAAACTCCTTTAATCCCTCTGCTTGTTCCTCCTCTACTGGTACTTCTACTTCGCCAGTTTTTCCTTCAATAACTGAATCAGCAATTTTACTACATATCAGTCTGATAGTTTTAATAGCATCGTCGTTAGCTGGAATAGGGTAGTCTATCTCAACAGGGTTACAATTGGTATCTACTATAGCTACCACTGGTACTCCTACACGTTTAGCTTCAGCTAGAGCAATTCTCTCTTTTGTAGGGTCAATAATGAATAGAGCACTTGGTAGACTAGTCATCTCTTTAATACCACCTATCTGCCGATTGAGACGTAAAATCTGCTCTCCAAGTTTCAGGGCTTCTTTTTTGGGTAGGCGACTAAAGTCTCCTTTAGCTTGGCGGTCTTCCAGACGAACTAGATAGTCTATGCGAGCTTGAATAGTAGCGAAATTAGTTAGCACCCCTCCTAGCCACCGTTGATTGACATAATACATACCGCAGCGTTGTGCCTCTTCTAATATAGACTCTTGAGCTTGCTTTTTGGTGCCAACAAAGAGAATGCTGCCGCCCTCGGCAGCCACTTGCTGAATAAAGTCGCAGGCTTTATCCAACATGCCGACAGTTTGTTCCAAGTCAATGATATGAATTCCGTTGCGCTTAGTGAAGATATAGGTCTTCATACGAGGATGCCAGCGGCTGGTCTGATGACCGAAGTGAGCTCCAGCTTCTAAGAGTTGCTTAATCGTAACTGTATCTTGCAAACTTAAACTCCCTCCCTGATAAACGATTATTCGCAGTTAATTTAACAGTATAGCATACCGTTTAGTATGCAGCAATAGCGGATTACGAGGGGCTAAGCAGAGATTTTATACTTTTTAATGTGGGTTGACAAAGGTCTTCTGAGGAGGTAGGATAGGAAAACGGTTGCCTATTTCAATTTATAAGCTTTAATTATGATTGGTTACGATAGTCACGAGGTTGAAAGAAAGGTCATCTCTATCCTGAAGATTCTAAGTGAGTCACCTCAGCCACTGGGCGCCAGGCTAATCAGCCGTCAGTTGAAGGAGCAAGGGATAGAACTGGGCGAGCGGGCAGTAAGGTATCACCTTAAGTTAATGGACGAGCGGGGGCTTACCAGAGCTATGGAGAGGTGGGATGGAAGAGAGGTTACACAATTGGGGATAGAAGAACTGAATAATGCCTTAGTTGCTGATAAGATTGGTTTTGTACTGGAGAAAATAGAACTATTAGCCTTTCGTACTTCCTTTGATATAGAAAGACGCACCGGTCTGGTACCAGTTAATATTTCTTTGTTTCCAAAGGAGAGATTTAATGAGGCTCTTCAAGTGATGGAGGAAGCTTTTAAGTCTGGACTTTGCGTCAGTGACTTAGTAGCAGTAGCATCGGAGGGTGAGAGATTGGGTGAAGTACTTGTGGCTAGGGGTCAAGTCGGTTTGGCTACTGTCTGTAGCATCATAATCAATGGCAGTTTACTAAAAGCGGGTATTTCCACAGACTCTAGATTCGCCGGGGTACTTCAAATGCGAAATAACCAACCGTTACGCTTTGTGAATCTGATTTGCTATTCCGGTTCCACCTTGGACCCATCAGAAGTATTTATCCGAGCCAGAATGACCGATGTCCAGGGTGTGGTTAGAAAAGGGGAGGGGAAGATACTGGCTAACTTCCGTGAAATACCTGCTCAGTGCCAGACTTTAGTCGACAAGGTTACCAACCAGTTAAAAGGGGTGGGATTAGATGGACTGATTATGATGGGTAATCCCGGTGAAGCAGTGTGTGGAATATCAGTAGGTTTAAATAGAGTAGGAATGATACTTCTCGGTGGGCTTACACCAGTCGCTACTGCTGAGGAAGAAGGGATAGAGGCAAAAAATTACGCAATGAGTACATTGCTTGAGTATCAAGATTTAATAAAATTTCAGAGCCTTATATAAGGAGAGAGATGAAACAGATAAAAATTATACCTTGCCTTGATATAAAGGATGGTAGAGTAGTTAAAGGAGTCAACTTTAAAAATCTCAAGGATGCTCGAGACCCAGTAGAAGCGGCCGCTGCTTATTGTGGTGAAGGAGCCGATGAGCTTGTCTTCCTTGACATCTTTGCCACTGTAGAGAATAGAAAAACGAGGCTGGAATGGGTTAAAAAGGTTTGTGATGTAGTTACTGTTCCCTTTGCTGTGGGTGGTGGAATAGGCAGCATTGACGATATGAAGGCTTTGCTTGACCTTGGTGTGAACAAGGTCTCGATAAACACCGCTGCCGTCAGGACTCCCGAGTTGATAAGAGAGGCAGTAAAAGAGTTTGGTAGCGAGCGGGTGGTGGTGGCCATTGATGGAAAGAAAAATCCAATAGAAAGTAGGTTGCCCAGACTAGAGGTAGTGGTACGGAGTGGTAATGAGGCTACTGGCATAGAGATTGTTGATTGGGCAAAGAGGGCAGAAGAGCTGGGAGCCGGTGAGATATTACTTACCAGCAAGGATGCTGATGGAACCAGGGAAGGATATGATTTGGAGATGACCAAGGCAGTAGCCGAGGCGGTTCACATTCCGGTTACTGCCTCTGGAGGGGCGGGGAGGCTAGAACACCTTTATGACGCTATTACAGTCGGGAAAGCCTCTGCAGTTTTAGCTGCCTCAATCTTCCACTTCGGTGAGATTTCGATTTCGCAAGCTAAGCAATACCTAAACGAAAGAGGCGTGCCGGTAAAAATATGAAAATATAATGGAAGGGAGTTATATAATGAAAAAAGAAAAATTGGGCCTGTTTGAAACTGGGCGAGCCCAGCTAGATGAAGTGGCTAGTATGTTAAATTTGGAGCCAGGTATTCATGCTATTCTTAGAGAACCTATGAGGGAATTGCATGTATCTATACCAATGAAAATGGATAATGGGGAGGTTAAGGTTTTTAAGGGGTTCAGGGTTCAATATAATGATGCTCTTGGTCCATGTAAAGGAGGTATTAGATTTCATCCTGATGAGACAATAGATACTATTAGAGCATTAGCTTTTTGGATGACATGGAAGTGTGCAGTGGTAGGTATTCCATTGGGGGGTGGTAAGGGAGGCGTTATCTGCGACGCTAAAGGGATGTCTCTTGGTGAGTTGGAAAGATTAAGCCGGGGTTATATAGATGCTATATGGCAGTTTATTGGTCCTGAGAGGGATATCCCAGCACCAGATGTATACACCAATCCACAGATAATGGCGTGGATGATGGATGAGTATTCCAAATTAAGGGGGTATAACTGTCCGGATATAATAACGGGGAAGCCTGTAGTTATAGGTGGTTCTTTGGGTCGTGGAGATGCTACCTCTCGTGGTGGATTATATACCATTATAGATGCCGCCAAACATTTAGACCTTGATTTATCTGCGGCAACAGTAGCCGTTCAGGGCTATGGTAATGCTGGTTTAAATATAGCCATTTTGATGAATGATATTACTGCTTCTAAGATTGTAGCCGTTAGTGACTCAAAAGGCGGCATTTATAATAAAAAAGGATTAGACCCACACAGGGTTTGGCAACATAAATTAGAAACTAGCTCTGTAATAAACTTTCCAGAGGCAGAAAATATTACCAACGATGAGTTACTGGAACTAGAGGTTACAGTATTATGCCCTTCGGCATTGGAAAATGTAATAACAACGAGAAATGCCCCTAGAATCAAAGCAAAGATAGTGGCTGCATTAGCCAACGGCCCAATTACTCCAGAGGCAGATGAAGTATTGAAGTACAATGGCTTATTTGTAGTGCCTGATTTCCTATGCAATGCTGGCGGGGTAACCGTTTCCTATTTTGAATGGGTTC
>JAIWFK010000084.1:0-5089 GCA_048631695.1 Calditrichales bacterium | reverse complement strand
ACAGGATGACCAACAGAACTAGCAGCATTGCCCAGTGGGTTTTGGTTCGGAAAATAGCCATATCCTGGGCATAGGTATAATTACGAGTACCGGATGGTAAATCCAATCTGCTAAATCCTTTCTATACGTCTTTCTCCGAATAGTCCGTAGGGCTTCAGGAACATAACAATTATAATGATAATAAACGGAATAACTTCCTTGATACCGGGCCAGGTTAACGGGGTTAGATAACCACCACCAATAGTCTCGGCCAGACCAATTAGCGGGCCGGCGATGATAGCGCCAAGGAAGGAATTAAGACCACCCAATATTACAACTGAGAACGCCTTGAGCCCGGTTTCAACCAGACCAAAGGTGATGCCGCCAATGCTGGACATAAGAACGCCACCAATAGCCGCCACCACACAGGCCAACATCCATGACCTGGAAAAGATTTTGGTTACGGGAATGCCACAGGCTTGGACTGCCATCTGGTCATCAGCCGTTGCTCTCATGGCAATACCCATTTTATGGTACTTAAAGTACAGCGATAAAAGACCAAATAGAATTAAGGAGATAGCCGCTGCCCACAAGTACTCCTGAGAAACAATAGCCGTGCCAATGTGAATAGGCTGTTGTGGGAATAGACGAGGTAAAGCAGCCACACTCTTAGGCCAGATGAAGGTTACCACTCCTTCAATAAAATAGGCTAACCCTAATGTTACCGTTATTAGAGATAAAATGGGCTGAGCAATGAGAGGACGCAGAGCAACTCTCTCAATTAACCAACCCATAACCAAGGCGAAGAGGATAACCAGTGTAAAGCCAAGCCAGAGGGGAAGTCCAGCCTGAACCAGCATTCCATAAGTGAACCAAGAGGAAATAAGTACCAATTGCCCCAGTGCCAGATTGGCGACGCCGCTAGATTTCCAGACCAACACAAAACCCAAAGCAATGAGGGCATAAATCATGCCTACGGTTACACCGGTAATCACAAATTGGAGAAGTTCAGCCATTCTCTGTAAGTCCTTCCGACACGGTCATAACTTTAATACTGGTAGTCACCATTCCCTTTCTACCATCTCGATAGGTTACTGCAGCCTCAACCTTTATTTCTTCTCCATCGCTATAAATGCGCTCTATCAGGTCTCTATATCGCTCTTCCATAAATTCTCTTCTTAACTTCCTAGTTCTGGTAAGTTCGGCTTCATCGGGGTCAAACTCTTTGTGCATCAGGACAAATTTCTTTACTCTAGCCGGCTCGGGTAGGTAGCTGTTTACTCGCACTAAGTCCTTCTCCACCAAAGCAGCAACCTCTTTTTTCTGTGACAGGTCAACAAAGGTAGTATACGGTAACCGGTTACGTTCAGCCCACTTACCTACCATGGTAAAATCCATGTTTATTATAGCCGAGACAAAATCTTTATCCTTACCCCCTATAACCATAGCGTCCTTAATATAAGGGCTGAATCTGAGCCTGCCTTCGATATACTGGGGAGCATATTTTATTCCTGAACTCAACTCACCCATATGATCCAACCTGTCCATAAATATTATATGTCCCTTATCATTAATATTGACAGCATCTCCAGTATGACACCAGCCATCTATCAATGTAGCCGCAGTTTTTTGCGGGTCTTTATGGTATCCACGGAACATACAATCACTTCTAACCAGAAGTTCTCCTTCATCAGTTATTCTGACCTCAGTGTTAAGTGCTGGTCGCCCCACGCTTTCAAACATTATTTCCCCTTTACCATGGGAAGAGATATAGCCAGCTTCAGTACTAGCATAGTTCTGCCTCAGCTCAATACCTATAGCATGGATTAACCGAAAAGTATCCAGGCTTAATACAGAGCTTCCAGTGACGGCAAACCTAACTTTACTTAGCCCTAGCTTATCCTTAAGTGGTCTGAATACTAGCATATAGGCTATCCCATGAAGAGCCCGCCAGAGTAGATCTAGTTTTTTATTCTGGAAGTTGGCATCGGCTATCCTATGACCTACCGGCAGGAACAGGTTATAGAAAAAGCGCTTTAAGGGATTAGCATCAATCATCTTTACCTGAATTTCACTAACCAGGCTTTCCCATTGCCGGGGGCCATATATCACTAAGTTGGGTCCAACTTCTCGGGTATCCTCAGTGATGGTTTCTGGCTCCTCAGGGAAATTAAGTCTTGCCCCAGTAAGTAGATGGGGAATGGTAGCGAAAAAACTATCGCCTACCCAAGCCGCCGGGAAGTTAGAAATCAAATCATCCTTTCCGGTTAAGGGGTAGCGACTGATGAAACCTTGAGCCGTATTTATCAAGGCTTGGTGAGTAAGTATGGCTCCCTTAGGTAAGCCAGTGGTTCCCGATGTATAGTAAATAAAGGCACAATCGTCCCCCCTGCCCTTCTCTACATTCTGCTCAAAGAGACCGGGGTGTGTTTCTTCATATTCCTTGCCCAGCTTCATCACTTCGGCGAAGCTGATAAGGATAGGGTCATCATAGTTCTTCAAGCCCTTGGGGTCCCAGTAGATAACCTTCTTTAGTGAAGGTAGTTCACCCTTGATCTCCAGAAACTTATCCGTCTGCTCCTGGTCATTAACTATGGCAAATTTAGCCTCAGAGTGGGCGGCTATATATTTTACCTCAGATGGGATAGAGTCAACGAAAACGCCGGTAACGATTCCTCCAGCCGCCTGAGTGGCGAACTCCCCCCAAAACCATTCAGGTTCATTATCCCCGATAATACAAACCACATCCCCCTGCTTCAGACCGAGGCTCACCAGACCTAGCGAGAAGTATTTTACGTTTTCATAATAGTCCTTCCAGCTATACCTCTGCCAGATGCCAAATTTTTTCATGCACATAGCCGTCAGGGGAGCCCACTTTTCACAGTTACCCTTGATAATCTGGGGGATTGTATTTCCAGCTCCCATCGACATCATATTAACCTATATTTTCCTTAAATTGCCCTGAAATATATTCAGAAAGCACCATCAAACAAAAAATTAGAGTACCATCCGCCCGGGAGGTACTCTGCATCAACACCAAATAAGTTAAATATATTTACCTTAGCTAAATATACACATCAAAACCCCCCAAGCGCACCGCAGTGCGCCCGGTAAAGATGAAGGCAATTGTCTCCAGTCTATAAATGGCAGCTAACCTCTCTATAAGCCATCTATTTATCAGCTTAACAAGGAAAAAGTTTACCATAATTAAAATTACTGTGTCAAGGGGCTAGAGCTATCTTGGTTAGCTCTACCTCCTTTTCAGTATCATTGGTACTCTACCCAAAGAAGTGCTCAGCGACTGGCTTTAGACACGGGAATAGTTGTGCCTGTGGCTTTGGCGATAAGTTTGCCGTCTTGGTTAGTCACAACCATCTCGGATATACCAACCCGTCGGCCACTCCTTACTACCCAACACTCGGCAGTTAGTTCGTCATTCACCGCGGCGCCAGTAATGAAATGGATGTTAAACTGGGAGGCTATGCTGGGATGGGCTAGAGAGTTAGAAGCATAGGCGAACGCTTGGTCGGCAACTGCCATAACAATACCACCAAAGATTAAACCATTGAAGTTTTGGTATTCGGGTATCAGCTTTACTGCTACCTTAGCATAGCCTGGAGTAATCTCCAGCATTCTCATCTTTAGGAAGGAGGCTATCGGCTCCTTCTGCTCTCTGGCCCTCAGTTCCGCCAGATTTTCCGTCGCCTCATTTCCCTGTTCTGACATCTTAGGCGGTTCTTGGCACATGGTTTTACTTTCCTTTTCTATTGTTGTTTGGCTTTCGACACCTAATATGCACCTTCATCCAGTTGCGTTAAATATCGCCTAAGTTTAGCTTTGTGAAGTGCCAAAACATTTCAGCCATCTGTAAAGCCTTTGCTAGACGACATGCATATGACAGTGTTAAAAAGATTCAACCCTTCTATCTAACCACAAAAGGCACAATAATAGCTATTACGCCTATGCAAACCACCGTGAGAATGAAGAGATTGTATCTGGTATTGTAGTTGCTCAAGAGAGATTCATCATAATACCCTTCTACACCCTGATCTTTGTACATCTTCAGCAGGCCATTTATAAGCTTTAATCTTGTTTGCTTTCCTTTTAGCAAACCAAATATTACGACGACATTAACCACGATTAATAGGCTAACAAACAGGGACATCACGATCATTGTAGTGACACTCTGATCCCCAGCAGCGATTATGGAATTGGTAGCGAGAATCACTAGGTTAAGAAGAATCGCAGTGAGGATAAAAATCGTGTCCGTGCGTGTGTTCTGTTGAAGCTCTGTAATAATGTGTTCATGAACTCGCTCAATCATGTGCCCTCCTTATAATATTCTAAAAGCATTTTAACCTGGATTTCCCATATCAACTACTGTGGCTATATTAAAACCCTGCTCGCCGGCTGTCAACGCCTCCACCATCCATTTCTTAATTTCTCTCTCCGGTCTTGGTTAAAAGAGGGTAAAGCACCTTTTTCAGAAGCAACTAACACAAATTGAATTTTTGGGCAGCCTTACGAAAACCAGCTAAGGAACCTTCTAATGTTCTATCATCAACACAGTATGATATCCGAAAATACCCTGGTGTTCCGAAGCCATGACCTGGTACAGTCAGCACTCGCCACGATTGTAGTTCCCTCACCAAGGCAACATCATCTTCCAGCGGTGATTTAGGGAACATGTAGAAAGCCCCTTGAGGCTTCATTACCGAATATCCCATTTCTCCAAGCTGGTCATATAAGAAATCTCTCTGTTTTTGATACTCAGCTACAGAAACAGTCACCGACTGCAGACGACTCACTACGTGTTGCATTAGAGCTGGGGCATTAACATATCCCAGCGTTCGGTTACAGTAGATGAGGCCACTTACCAATTCCTCTTTCTGCCGGCAGGTGGGATTCACGGCAATATAGCCAATACGTTCACCAGGCAGCGCCAAATCCTTGGAGTGAGAAGTAACGATGATACTCTGAGAGTAATGGGGCAAAACCGAGGGGTATTTTAATCCATCATAGATAATCTTCCGGTACGGCTCGTCGCTGATGAGAAAAAGCTGTGTCTTATATTGAGCCTCCTTTTTGCGAAGCAATTCTCCCAGCCGAT
>JAIWFK010000083.1:0-5096 GCA_048631695.1 Calditrichales bacterium | reverse complement strand
TTTTAGCTCACCTTGAGGGGGGAGATGTGGCTCTTGTTTCCGAAGCCGGGACGCCCGGCATATCTGACCCCGGTTATGAACTGATTGTGGCGGCTAGTCAGCGAGGTATACCAGTTGTTCCCATTCCCGGGCCTTCTGTTGTTATTGCGGCGCTTGTTGCTTCTGGGCTACCTACAAAGAAGTTTAGCTGTATTGGCTTTCTGCCCCATAAGTCCAGTGATAGGCGGCGTCTTTTAGAGTCTGTTGCTGATGAGTATGGCACTATTGTAGTCTTGGAACCACCTCATCGGCTGCTAGCTTCGTTGAATGATATACTGCTTGTTCTTGGAGATAGGAAAATAGCCGTTTGTCGTGAGCTTACCAAGGTTCATGAAGAGGTTTTCAGGGGAACAGTAAGCCAAGCTATAGACCACTTTATTGAGCCAAGGGGTGAGTTCACTCTTGTTATTGAGGGTAAGATAAACGAGGATAAACCTCAGTTGACCGAAGAGATTGAGCGGGAGCTACAGTATATGCGCTGGGCTAGGATGACTGCGAAAGAGGCGGTAGCCAAGATGAGTGAAAAAACAGGAATATCAAAGCGAGAGTTGTATCGAGCTTGGCTTAGGATAAGTAAATCTTAACCAAGATTGAAAAGGAGGTTAGTAGTGCGTCGCGGTTGTATAGCAATTGGTGAGATTCGTTGTGATGAGTGCGGTCGTATTATAAGGCACCCGGAGCGTTATTTAGCCATAAGTGAAACGGATGGTGTTGAGGTGGTGGAAGGAAAGATAGTACGCTATTGCGTAGAGTGTAGCCTAAGCAAGGGTTATGCTCATTATCTAGAGGAGAAGGGTGAGCGGATACTCACTTTCTTTCCTGAGTGAGTATTAGACGATTTATTAGCCGAGAAGTAGGTTATGAGTGAGAGAATTTTTATTGGCGTAGCTTGGCCTTATGCCAATAGTCCGTTACATATAGGTCAAATTGCCGGGGCATACTTACCACCAGATATATTTGCCCGTTACCACCGTACCAAAGGGAATGAGGTATTAATGGTATCAGGCAGTGACCAGCACGGCACACCGATAACTATCAAAGGGGAGCAAGAGGGAAAAAAGCCGGAGCAAATAGCCACCGAGTATCATCGGCAGTTTCTTGAATCATGGCAGAAGTTAGGCATTACTTTCGATTTGTTCACCACTACCGGTACCGCCAACCACGCAGCAGTAGCACAGCATATCTTCCTTACCCTTCTTGATAAGGGTCACATTTATAGGGCTATAATGTCACAGCCTTTTTGTCCTAGATGCCAGCGATTTTTACCCGACCGGTATGTTGAGGGCACTTGTCCCCATTGTGGCTTTGTCGGAGCACGAGGTGACCAGTGTGACAATTGTGGTAAGCCACTAAATGCGACTGAGCTGATTGACCTTCGTTGCAGCATCTGTGGCACTCCTCCTCAGTTCAAGGATTCGGAGCACTTCTTTCTTAGACTATCTAACTTTAGAGAGCAACTACTGGCTTGGGTGAGGCAGCAGAGCCACTGGAGAAAGAATGTGCTTAACTTTACTATAAGCTATCTGGAGGGGGGGCTGAAGGATAGAGCAATTACCCGAGATATAGACTGGGGAATACCAATACCACTACTCGGCTTTGAAGGTAAATGTCTCTATGTTTGGTTTGAGGCGGTCATCGGTTACTTCTCAGCGAGTAAGGAGTGGGCTAAGTCTACCGGGGATGAGGAAAGTTGGCGTCCTTACTGGCAGGGTGAAGCCAAGAGTTACTACTTTATTGGTAAGGATAACATTCCCTTTCATACCATTATCTGGCCGGCAATGTTGATGAGCTATGGCAACATTAATCTTCCCTATGATGTGCCAGCTAATGAATACTTAACTATAGAGGGTAGAAAGCTTTCTAGTAGTCGTAACTGGGCAGTTTGGCTGCCCGATTATCTGTCTCGCTATGAGCCTGACCCGTTGCGTTATCTATTATCGATAAACATGCCGGAAACGGGGGATACTGACTTCTCCTGGCATGAGTTCGTTCGCCGTAATAATGATGAGCTAGTAGCTACTTATGGCAATCTGGTTCATCGGGTGCTTACCTTTGTCTACCGTAACTTTAATGGCTGTGTGCCAACACCTGGGGAATTTGATAGCCATAGTCAGGAGCTACTCAATAAAGCCAAGGATACCCTTAAGATGATGGATGAGCTTCTTTATCGTTGTCATTTCAAGGCAGCAATAAAGTCAGCTATGTCTTTGGCTCAGGAGACTAATCGCTACCTAGATAAGAAATCTCCTTGGAAGACGATTAAACAGGATAGGCAGTCTTCAGCCACCGCCTTATATATTGCTATTTCAGTGCTCTGCTGCCTTAGAACGGCATTATACCCCTTCTTACCTTTTAGCTCTCAGAAGTTACACGAGTTTCTTGGTTTTAAGGGCAATATAGAGGATGGTGGCTGGCAGTTAAACTTCCCATCACCAGGGCAGCGGTTAATTCCTCCTGAGCCCCTATTTTCTAAATTGGATGAAGGATTGGTAGAGGAGGAGACTAAACGGTTGGGTTTACCCGCTAGTTGATGGAGGGATTTTGGAGCTAAGTACAATTTACCAGACGATTCAGGAAGACTTAACCAAGGTAGTAAATGAGCTAAGGTCAGTCGGTGAAGTTGGTTTTCCGTGGTTATCTGAGTTGCTCGTCTACAGTTTGAAGGGTGGAGGTAAGGGGATTCGACCAGCGCTTGTTCTTCTTTCAGGTAAATTTTATCAATACAATCTTGATTGCCTTTTACCAATGGCTACAGCCGTTGAGCTTCTACATACAGCTACCCTAGTCCATGATGATGCTATTGATAAATCTTCAATACGCCGGGGTAGAGCAACGGTTTATAAAGTATGGGGTGAGGATAAGGCAATGCTCCTCGGGGACTACCTGTTTGCTAAGGCAGAAGAGTTTGCCGTTGATACTGGGAATCTGCGAGTAATAAAACTCTCTGCCCAAACCCTTCAGGTAATTTCCAGCGGAGAGTTAAATCAAGCCTTCAATATTTATAATTTAGAGCAGACTCGTCAGCACTACTTGCAAAAGATTTCAAGTAAAACCGCCTCCCTTTTTTCCACGGCTACAGAATCGGGGGCTATTTTGAGTCAAGCTCCGGACGAGTCAATAAAGGTGTTAAAGGACTATGGGCATAAGCTTGGTGTCGCCTTTCAAATTGTAGATGATATACTGGATTTTGTGGGTACCGAAGAGGAATTGGGCAAGCCTATAGGTTCAGATTTAGCTCAGGGCAACCTTACCCTGCCGGCAATGCTTCTTTTAGAGCGATACCCTGAGGATAATCCGGTTAAGCGGTTGTTTCAAAACCGTGATAGGCAGGAGAATATAAAGCTGGCGATAGAATTAGTCCGCAATTCGTCAATTAGTGAAGAATGCTATGCGATTGCCTCGGGTTATTGTGCTGAGGCTTGCTGTAATCTTAACCTGTTGCCAGACAGTCCCAGTCGCCAGGCATTAATAGAACTGGCAGATTATATTATCGCTCGAAAGATATAGTTCTAATTATTTATTTTCGTAAATCCAAGTGCTCCCGTCCTGGTAGGTTTCTTTTTTACAGGCGGGTATTTGTTGTTTGAACAGGTCAATAGCATACTGGCAAGCAGCAAAACCTTCTTGGCGGTGGGTACTGGCAATAGCAATGACTAGATTGATATCCCCTACTTTTAATTTACCGATTCGGAAACATATGGCTATACTATTCAATTGCCATTTCTGGCCAATTTGACTAGCTATCTCTCGTAACCTTGCCTCGGCTGTACTCTGAGTGTCCTCATATTCTACGGAAAGAACTGGCTTTCCCCGGGAGAAACTACGAATTAACCCGATATAGGTAATTACGCAACCACTACCATCAGTTTTGACCATATTAACCACAAGTTCAGGAGAAATGGGTTTATGGGTAATCTCAATCATGTCTTCTCTAAAAAGAAGAGCTGGTCTTTTAAGACCAGCTCAGTGAATTTTGGATGATTAAGGGATTGATGAGGTTTCTGGGGAAGGTTCCACTATAGGTTCGTTAAATAGTGCCTCTAGACCTTTACCCTCTATGGTCTCTTCGGTAATCAGTCTCTCAGCCATTTGGATTAACTTTGGCTTATTCTCGATTAGAATCCTCTTGGCTGTTTCGTAGGCTTGTTGGATAATAATATGAACCTCGTCATCAATCTGCTCAGCTACCTTATCGCTATAGTCCCGCTGCTCAGATATTTCACGGCCAAGGAAAACGAGCTCATCCTTATGACCAAAGGTTCTTGGCCCTAGTTTCTCACTCATTCCATAGTCGGTTACCATCTTGCGAGCCAGCTTGGTAGCGTGTTCAATATCATTTTGACTACCGGTGGTGATTTCATTAAAGATGATTTCTTCAGCAGTGTGACCACCCATTAAAGTAGCTAGTATATCCTTAAATTGGGAAAAGGTTAGCAAGTATCGGTCTTCGGCAGGCAGTTGCCGGGTGTGACCGAGAGTCATCCCTCGAGCCACTATGGAAATCTTATGTACTGGGTCAGCATTAGGCAGCAGTCTAGCGACAAGGGCATGCCCTGACTCATGATAAGAAGTAATTTCTTTTTCCTTAGGACTTATTCTTCGGCTCTTTCTCTCTGGGCCAGCTATCACTCGGTCTATAGACTCCTCAAGTTCTTCTATTCCAATGCTTTTCTTGTCCCGCCTGGCAGCTAGAATAGCTCCCTCATTGACCAGGTTAGCCAGGTCAGCACCACTAAAACCGGCTGTCTCTTTAGCTAGAACCTCTAAATTAACTGTTTCATCTAGTGGCTTACCCTCAGTGTGAACTTTTAGAATAGCAGCTCGACCAATAATATCGGGTTGGTCCAGAATTACTCGCCGGTCAAAGCGACCAGGGCGGAGGAGGGCTGGGTCAAGTATATCAGGACGGTTAGTGGCAGCTAGAATAATGACACTAGTGTTAGTATCAAAGCCGTCCATTTCCACGAGGAGCTGGTTGAGGGTCTGTTCCCTCTCATCGTGTCCACCCATTGTTCCGAAACCCCTGGCTTTTCCCAGGGCATCCAGTTCATCGATAA
>JAIWFK010000082.1:0-5102 GCA_048631695.1 Calditrichales bacterium | reverse complement strand
GCAGTATATCGGTAAGACTGAGATTCTCAGGCGTTCATTTGTTTTCTCCAGTTTGAATGATGATGAACTCGGTGAATTAGCCAATATTGCCATCGAGCGCAGCCTCACGCCTGGTGAGTTCGTTTTCTGGGATGGTGATGACCCTGACTGGTTCTACATAGTTGTCGAAGGTAAAATAAAGGTCTCAAAACACTCCTCGCTGGGGAAAGAGTTCACCATAGCCTTTTTCGAGCCTGGTGAAATGTTTGGCGAGGTAGCTGTTTTTGAGAATAAGCCCTATCCGGCTTCAGCCCAGGCTGTAACTGAAACTAAGGTAGTGGGAATTAAGAGAGAGGACTTCCTGTCTTTTCTGACCAATCGTCCTCAGGTAGCCCTAAGGATTATCAATGTCTTAGCAGGGCGGCTCAGGGATGCCCAGGGGCGTCTTAGAGACCTTGCCGGCGAGAGAGTTGAGCAGCGCCTTGCCAGTATACTGCTTATGCTCTCAGTAAAGCTTGGCCTTACTCTCCCCTTTACCCGTCAGGATATCGCTGATATGGCGGGAACCACTATTGAAACGGCCATCCGAGTGATGAGCCACCTTAAGGACAGAGGGATTATTCGTACTGTTCGCAGTAAAGTGATTATCCTCGATGAACAGAAACTCAGGCTACTGAGTGAAGGGCCACCACGAGTATAGAACCACAAGACCATCCTACTACCTCAGTTTATCGCCTACGAGTCAACAATTACTCATTACTCCCCGCTCTATATGATTCAAATCATGGTGGGCGATGTTAATAAGTTGTACCCTTGCTGTAGACGTACAAACCCAAATATTTACCGGTAGAGGAGGTAGTACGAATGTATGGCAAATGCCCGGGTCAGGATGGCAGAAATCTACGAGCGGCACTATATAAATGCCCAAACTGCGGTTATGAAGTCGAGATCTTCTCTGACGAAACCAAGGTGAAGTGCCATAACTGTGGTAAATATGTCTACTCGGATAAAATACCTTCCTGTATTGATTGGTGCGCTTCTGCCCGTCAATGCCTGGGAGAGGAAAGGTGGAAAGAGTTGAGGGATGAGGACTAGTGGGGCTTATCTGCTCAAGAACCATTAGGGGGTAGGCAATGACAATAAGAACTTTGAGGAGAATCGCAAGAATCGACAAAGAGAAGTGCAATGGCTGTGGCATCTGGGTTCCAGCTTGCGCTGAGGGCACCTTCCAGATTAAAATTATAAATAAATGTGTTGTGCACTTTTGTCAATATGTCACCTAAAGTTCTGGTAAGCGGAATCTTGTTAAATACAATAATGGAGCAGGTTTAGCTACGGCAGATGTTGCCAGTGATAAAGCCGCCCGGGATGAGATGGTAAGCAAGTCAGAGCAATTGAGTGTGCCGGTGGTTGATATCGATGATGACATATTAGTCGGCTTCGACGAGGAATGGCTCAGGCAGAAATTAAACCTGCCACAAGAGGAGAAAAAGGTAGAAGCTATCAAAACACCAGCGAACAAGTGTACCAGTGGTATTTGCGGTCAAATAGACGAAATGAAGCAGGCTGTGGCAGCACTCAGAGCGTCAAAATACAAATGTACCGTTTGCGGCTATGTATATGACCCGAAACTGGGAGACCCGGACAGCGGCATAAAACCGGGGACGCCCTTCTATGAAATACCAGACGACTGGGTGTGTCCTGTCTGCGGGGCAGCCAATAGTGAATTCGAAAGAAGTGATTAAGATGAAACCAAGAGAGATAAGACCTGGGGTCTACTGGGCAGGAGCCATTGACTGGGACAGGCGGTTATTTGACTCACTTATACCACTTCCTGATGGCACGAGTTATAACTCATATCTAATTAAGGGTAGTGAGAAGACAGCCCTTATTGATACCGTAGACCCCACTATGCATGATGTGCTGATAAATCACCTGAGTGAACTTGGAGTCAAAAGTATAGATTATGTGGTTGCCAATCACGCTGAGCAGGACCATTCCGGCACTATCCCGCAGGTACTTGGGAAATACCCTGAGGCGAAGGTGGTATGCACGCCCAAATGTAAAGGGATGCTCATCGACCTGCTCATGATTCCAGAAGAGAAGTTCATAACGGTCAACGATAAAGAGACCATTTCGCTGGGAGATAGAACCCTGGAGTTTATCCATGCTCCGTGGGTTCACTGGCCAGAGACAATGCTTACCTATTTGAGGGAAGACAAGATACTTTTTCCCTGTGATTTCTTCGGCTCCCACCTGGCCACAACCGACCTGTATGTAACCGATGAAGGACAGGTCTATGAGGCAGCCAAGAGGTATTATGCCGAAATTATGATGCCCTTCCGAACTAACATCCAGAGGAACTTAGAAAAAATAAAGGACTATGCAATTGATATCATTGCTCCCAGCCACGGTCCTATGTACGATAAACCGGAGTTCATCGTGAAAGCGTATCATAGCTGGGTCTTTGACGAGCCCAAGAACATCGTGGTGTTACCCTATATCTCGATGCACGGCAGCACTCATAAGATGGTCGAATACCTTGTCGAAGCTTTAGTCCAAAGAGGCGTGACGGTGAAACAATTCGACCTCACAGTAACTGACATCGGGAAGCTAGCAATGGCGTTGGTGGATGCAGCCACAGTTGTTGTCGGCACACCCACTGTTCTAGCCGGTCCGCACCCAAATGTCGTCTATGCTGTCTTCCTGGCGAACGCCCTGAAACCCAAACTGAGATTTGTCTCCATTATTGGCTCCTACGGCTGGGGAGGTAAAACGGTGGAACAACTCGCCGCCATGCTCCCGAACCTGAAGGTAGAAATACTGGAGCCAGTGCTGAGTAAGGGCTTCCCCAAGGAAGCGGATTTCAGGGCTCTGGATAATCTGGCAACTACTATTGCCGAAAAGCATAGAGAGAATGGATACAGATGAAAAAGGCGACACAGAACTATATTATCTTTATTCTCCTGTTTCTACTAGCTCTGTTCCAGGCGACATCTGGTTTTATCCTGTGGCTATTTCTGCCCAGCGGACAGGGTTACCAGGGGGGGAGGGGTTCTGTAATACCAGAGGTCTTTATATGGGACAGACACACCTGGATTGATATTCACAATTGGGTAGCGGTTGCCCTGCTGCTGGTGGTACTGCTACATGTTATCCTGAATTGGAAGTGGATACTACACCGGACCAAAAGATACCTCAGTAGATAATTATTAATATTAAGATATTAAGGAGGTTAAAAATGAAATTTGCAGACATTCTAAAAAGTCCAGAGGCCGAGGGGAAGGAAAAGCATGTCCCGTTTATTGAAATCGGCAAGGGTAAAGGGGAAGGCGGAGCCGACATTGTCCATGTATTAGTAGGTAAAGGGGTGCCTCACCCTAATACCGTAGAACACCACATTGCCTGGATTGAGCTATTCGGGGTGAAAAAGGATGGTCAGGTGATAAACCTGGGTCGGTCTGCTTTTGCCCCTGCCTATACCAACCCGAATGCTAGGTTTCAGGTGCCAGCAGCGGAATTTAAGGCTTTCTGTGCTCTTGCCTACTGCAATATACATGGCCTATGGGAAAACTGCCTGGAAGTTTAAGGAGGATGTGATATGAATAAGAAGATAGCTATCTTTGCCTTTAACGGGGAGATGATGTGTTTCGTCCATGCTCTGCTGAACGCCCTGGATATGAGGGAAAAGGGGTATGACATAAAGCTCGTAATTGAGGGAAGTGCCACCAAGCAGATAAAAGAGCTAGCCGACCCTGGCAAGCCATTTGCCAAGATCTATGAAAAGGCCAAGGAAGCCGGGCTGATTGATTGTGTCTGCCAGGCTTGTGCAAACCAAACGGGGTCTCTAGATAGCGCTAAGGAGCAAAACCTTCCTTTGTGCAGCGAGATGTCAGGGCATCCCAGCATAGCTCAGTACATTGAGAATGACTATCAGATTCTCATCTTCTAAATAAATAAAGGAGGTATGAAATGGAAGAAGTTAAGGAACAAGGAATCAGTCTACCTCGGCTGGGTGAACCAGCACCAGAATTTGATACACCAACCACCCATGGGGTGCTCAAGCTAGAGGACTTCAAAGGGAGCTGGCTAATTCTCTTTTCTCACCCGGCGGATTTCACTCCGGTCTGTACCACCGAGTTTATCGCCTTTGCTGAAATCTATCCCGAATTACAAAAGCGCGGTGTGGAACTCCTGGGATTAAGTGTTGATAGCGTTTCTTCACATATTGCCTGGGTGCGTAATGTAGAAGAAAAAACTGGGGTAAAGATACCTTTCCCCATAATTGCTGACCTCAGTAAGGAGGTTTCGCTTACCTACGGTATGATTCACCCCGGGCAGAGCAAGACCGAGACGGTGAGATGCGTGTTCATAATTGATGACAAACAGATTATCCGTACTATACTCTATTACCCTCTGACTACGGGCAGGAACATGGACGAAATACTGAGGATAGTGGACGCCCTGCAGACGACAGATGAGCATAAGGTAGCCACTCCAGCCAACTGGAGACCGGGTGATATGGTGGTGGTGCCACCACCAAACACGCAGGAAATGGCTGAAGAGAGACTCAAGCAGGGGTACGAGTGCGTGGATTGGTATCTCTGCAAGAAGAAGCTTTAGATAAAATTGGAGGACAATATGGCTTGTATTAGCCCTGATGGTAAGCCTACCGAGTCAGGTGCCAAGATGCTCCGTGCCCTCAAGTCAGGACTGGGGTCTCCCGAAGAAATTGCTAAAGACGCTGGGCTGCCTCTATTTAGGGTGAGAAGCGGGCTCCGGGAACTGACACAAGCTGGCTTAGCTAACCAGAAGGATAATAAGTATGAGATTACCGAGAAGGGGGAGGAGCTAGTAAAGTAATTACCTCATTTGGTGGTTACTCTTGCAAGATATACCTTAGCCTGTTAGCTGGCTGACCTTATTGTGAAGGAAAGTATGTCTGAACAATCACCAAGTATATTAAGACCTGAAGATACTGGTTGGGTTGCTTTACTAGAGAAGAAAAAAGCTGATTATCAATAAAAAAAGCCTGAGAAAAGCAGAAGTTGATCTCATAAGTTCAGATTTAGGGGGGGGTGATAAGCCTTTATACGTTAATACGTCCGGAGAGTTGGAAAAAT